>JALYXP010000449.1 GCA_030947045.1 Verrucomicrobiota bacterium
GCGCCGCTCGCGCTCCTCTCGGAGGCGCAGCTACTGCGTCGGACAGGAAAGAACGATGACGCGCGACGCGTTTGCGAAACGATCCTGACGCAATATCGCGAGAGTTTCGCTTCGGCAGAAGCTTCGAATCTCCTACGTCGTTTGAAGCCTGCTGTGCCGGCGGAACCGGCGGCGGCCGCACCAACGGCAAGTGCATCGCCGGCTGCCGGCGCATCAGCTGCGGCGACAAATCCTGCGCCGTCGTCAACACCGACGCCGTAGCTGTTGAGGCTGCCCGCGGCCTGGGCGGAGAAACCGCAGCGCTTACCTGCGCTAGACAGAGCGGAAGCGAATTACCGCTTCGAGAACTGGAAGCGCTTGCGCGCGCCGGGCTGCCCGGTCTTCTTGCGCTCTTTCATTCGCGGATCGCGGCGCAGGAGGCCTTCAGCCTTCAGCGGGCCGCGGAGATTTGCATCAACCAACAACAAAGCGCGCGCGATCGCGAGCCGAGCTGCGCCAGCCTGACCGGTGGCACCGCCGCCAGTCGTGTTGATCGAGAGATCGTAGGAATTCGTCAGCTTCACCACCTGCAGCGGCTGCAAAACGGTGTTCTGCAGCGGGATCGTAGGAAAATATTCTTCAAACGTTTTCCCGTTGATATCGATCTTGCCGTTGCCAGCGGTCATGCGGATGCGCGCGACCGAAGTCTTGCGGCGGCCGGTGGCGATAAATTCGTCAGTTGTTGCCATGTGAAAAATTGCTTAGCGCTCCGCGAACGTCACCGCGGCTGGCTGCTGCGCCGCATGCGGGTGGAGGCTTCCTTTATAGACCTTCAATTTCCGGTAAACCGCGCGGCCAAGTTTGTTGTGCGGAATCATGCCGCGGATGGCGTGTTCCACCATGAGCTCCGGGTGACGAACGCGACGTGCTTTGACGTTCTCGGTTTTGTGGCCACCGACGAAGCCTGAATAGCTCATGTAGCTTTTCTGCTCTTCTTTCTTGCCGGTCACGCGGACTTTCTCGGCGTTGATAACCACGACGAAATCGCCCGTATCGACATGTGTCGTGTAGATCGGCTTCTCTTTTCCGCGAAGCAGGTTCGCGGCTTTCACGGCGATCCGGCCGAGCACCTGGTCTTGGGCATCAATGATCCACCACTTGCGGGGGACTTCGTTGGCTTTGGCGGAAAACGTCTTCATCGGAGCTGAAAGGGCACGGAAACTACCGGTCGGCCTGCGGAGTGTCAACTGGATGTTCCGCTAGGCGAACCTGCACGGAAGAGCAGCCAACAACACCGGTCTGGCACCGCTTCTGCTTATAATTTCCATAATTATGGGCCTGGCTCTACGTCTCTCAGTTTTAGGTGTCGCGTGTATCGCACTCGTCGGACAGACGTTCGCCGGCTCCGATGAAACCTCCGGTAGCGCAGTCGTGCGGGAGATGAACCTGGCGCGCCAAAATCCATCAGCCTACGCGGCCTATCTGGAGGAACTGCGCGGTAATTTCCAAGGAAACCTGCTCGTGCTTCCCGGTCGGATTCCGTTCCAGACAAAAGAAGGTGGGCGCGCGGTCGACGAAGCGATCCGATTTCTGCGGAGCGCAGCACCGCAGCCGGCGTTGAGCTTCTCGTTAGGAATGTCGCGCGCGGCGGCGGATCATTGTGCCGAGCAAGCGGGCGGTGGCATGAGCCATTCCGGGCGCGGCGGCAGTAATACCGGTGATCGCATTAACCGCTACGGCACATGGGGCGGCACGTGGGGGGAGAATCTCTCGTGCGGCAGACGCGGTGCGCGTGAAACGGTGATTGCGTTGATCGTGGATGATGGCCTCGGCTCTCGGAAACACCGCAAGAACATCTTCAGCCCGAGCTTCGTTTACGCCGGCGCGGCGATCGGCCAGCACGCGCAATATCACACGATCTGCGGCATTGAGTTTGCGGGCGATTATGTGGAGCAGGGTCAGGTCGCGCAGCGGAGTCGCTTGGCTGATCGCGTCGCCGCGGAGCGCCCGCTCATTCAGCGCGAAACGCTTTTCGCGACGAACGGCTTGTAGACGCGCGCCAACTGTCATCCTGAGCCGCGAAGACGGTCGAAGGATCTCACGATTAGAGGAGCGGCGTTATTCCAATTCGAGCGATCGTGCGCATGCGACGTCACCTGTTTGTTTGTGTAACATCAATTGCATAGGCGAGGTCCCTCGACTGCGCTCGGGATGACGGAGGCAAACTGCCTGCTCGCCATTTCGCGGACACGGGCTTAATTTCGCCGCCCCGATGGCGAACCAACCCGCTCCTGTAAAGACCGCGATCACCCCGCGCCGCGACGAGGACTTCCCGGAGTGGTATCAGCAGGTCATCCGCGCGGCGGAGATGGCGGACTCGTCGGACGTCCGCGGCTGCATGGTCATTCGGCCGTGGGGCTACGGGATTTGGGAAAACATGCAGCGCCAGCTCGACGCGATGTTCAAGGCGACGGGGCATAAGAACGCCTACTTCCCGCTCTTCATTCCGCTGAGTTACCTGCAGAAAGAAGCCGATCACGTGGAAGGCTTTGCGAAGGAGTGCGCGGTTGTCACTCATCACCGGCTCGAGGTTGGTCCTGACGGTAAGATGCGTCCCGCGCCCTCGGCGGAGCTCGCAGAACCATTAGTCGTTAGGCCAACTTCCGAGACGATCATCGGAGCCACTTATGCAAAGTGGGTGCAGTCCTACCGCGACCTGCCGATCCTGATCAATCAATGGTGCAACGTTGTGCGGTGGGAGATGCGTCCGCGCATCTTTCTTCGCACAACCGAATTTCTTTGGCAGGAAGGCCACACCGTCCACGAGACCGAAATGGAGGCGCGCGATGAGACGAAGCGTATGCTCGACGTTTACGAGACGTTCGTCCGCGATCATCTCGCGGTGCCGGTCTTCAGCGGCGAGAAGTCGGAGAGCGAGCGTTTCCCCGGCGCGGTGCAGACACTTTGCATCGAGGCGATGGTGCAGGATCGGAAAGCGATTCAGGCCGGCACCTCGCACTTCCTTGGCCAGAATTTTTCGCGCGCGAGCGGCATTCAATTCCAGACCCGCGATGGCAAGCAGGAGTTTGGCTGGACGACGAGCTGGGGTATGAGCACGCGCCTTGTCGGCACGCTCATCATGGCGCACGCGGATGACGACGGGCTGATTCTGCCCCCGCGGATTGCGCCGACGCATGTTGTGGTGATTCCGATCACGCCGAAAGAAGAGACGCGTGCTGCGGTGCTGGCCGCTGCCGACAAGATCGCGAATGAACTCCGCGCGGTGGCGTATCACGGCGCGCCACTCGAAGTGGAAGTCGACCGCCGCGATCTGGGCGGTGGCGTGAAGAGTTGGGAGTGGATCAAGAAGGGCGTGCCGATCCGCGTAGAGATCGGTCCGCGCGACTTGGAGTCCGGCAATGTCGCGGTCACACGACGTGACCAGCCGGTGAAAGCGAAGGAGTTTCTCGCGGCTGCCGATTTCGTTAGCCGCGCTGCTGAGTTGCTCGATCAGATCCAGACAAATCTGCTCAAGCGCGCACGCGAGTTCCGCGACGCGAACACGCGCGAGATCAATTCCGAAGAGGAGTTCTACGCGTTCTTCACGCCGGCGAATCGCGCCAAACCCGAGATCCATGGCGGTTTTGCGCTCGCGCATTGGAACGGCTCGCGCGAGGTCGAGGAGAAGGTGAAGAGCGAGCTTAAGGTTACGATCCGGTGCATTCCATTTACGGACGCGCCGGAGCCCGGCGCCTGCATCTTCACCGGTGAGCCGAGCGCGCAACGCGTCGTCTGGGCGAAGTCGTATTAGCTTGTCATCCCGAGCGAAGTCGAGGGACCCCGTGGCGTTAGTTTTCGTACTGCCACGGAGTTCCTCGACTTCGCTCGGAATGACAGCTTCGCGTCGTGTCTCCTCTATTGACGCCCTGTTCTGCGGCTGTTTCATTCCCACGTGGCGACGGAAATCAAACTTTATAGTCGCGAATGGTGCTCCTGGTGCATCGACGCGAAGGAATACCTGACGGAGCGCGGCTTTAAGTTCACCGAAGTCGACGTCGGGCAGGATCGCGATGCCTACAAAGAGATGACCGAGCTGTCCGACCAGACCTATGTGCCGACGCTGGTCGCAGGTGCCGAAGTCCTCGCGAATTTCGACACCGATCAGCTCGAGAAATTCCTTAGCGAGCACAACATCACGCCTTAATGCTGTTCGGCCTTTTCCTGACGCTCGGCGTGGCTGTTCTCAGCGTCGCCCTGCGGAGCTATCAGACATCTTTTGCGCAGAAGGCCGGCGCATTCGGGATTCTGCTTTCCACATTTCTCGCGATCTACTTCGCGTCCGGCAGTTGGGGCCTCGGATTAGCCGGCGCGGCGACGTGGCTATTTCTGCCGTGGCTTGAAATTCTCACCCGCATCCGCGCGCTGCGCTTGCCGAAAGAGAAAGCGCTGCGTCCGAAAACACCGCCTTCCTCCGAGGTGTTCCCGACCTTGAATGAGATCACGCGCGAGATCGAAAACGCGGGCTTCGCGCACATCAACGATGCCGGGTGGGACTGGGAAGATTACCGGCAATTCTTTCGGCTGTTCTACAAAGAAGAAGATCGCGCGCAGGCGACGATCTGCTTGAACGAGCAGAACGATCTCTCGTTTTACTACCTGCGAATTTCATCGCGGTCGAAGGACGGGATCATTTGGA
>JALYXP010000463.1 GCA_030947045.1 Verrucomicrobiota bacterium
ACAGGAGCGTTCCGCCTTTCACCTTCATCACTCCATCGTAAACTCGCTGGATGAAGCGCTTTCTTCCGATCATCGTCTTCCTCTCCTTTGCCGGCGCGGCGCTCTCCGCGGAACAGAAGCAGACGACCATGTGCGTGAAGCAGAAAGACGGCACCTACAAGTGCAGTGCGAGCGGCAGGATCGAAAGGAGCCTTGCTGCGACACACCGACGAACGAGCCGTCGCCGACGCCTAAGCCAAAGAGGTAGCGGCGCTCCTCTCCTGTAGCGGCGGTGTGTCCCCGCCGATCTGCGCTTGGGATGAAAGAAGGTTCGGCGCTTTGAAAGTCCTACGACAGGTATAGAAGAGTGCCTGTGAACCGCGTCCCTTCGCGCGGGAAGGCAGTCTCGCTCGCTTGCATCCACACAAAGAAGCCAAGCGCCATGGGAAGGCCAACTAATCCAAGGCCCGCGTCCTTAGCCTCCCGTCGCGTGAGCCTCTGCCAGCCTCAGCACCGGAGGAATAGGCTTGCCATCACACGCCGCCCCAGCCAATCAACACCAGTGAGATCCAAGGCCGAGATCATCGCAAACTGGCTGCCGCGCTACACCGGCACGCCGACCAAAGAGTTCTCGAAGTACGTGCTCCTGGTGAACTTCACCCAGTATGTCCATCTCTTTGCCAAGTGGCATGGCGTTAAAGTCCGCGGCCTCAACAGCCCCATGCCGAACGCCACCGCGAACGGCATCACCATCCTGAACTTCGGCATGGGCAGCGCGAGCGCCGCCACCATCATGGACCTGCTTGGCGCAGTCCATCCCAAGGCGGTGCTTTTCCTCGGCAAATGCGGCGGCTTAAAGCGGAAGAACAAACTCGGCGACCTCATCCTGCCGATCGCCGCGATCCGGGGCGAGGGGACCTCGACCGATTATTTCCCCGCCGAAGTTCCAGCGCTCCCGGCGTTCTCGCTGCAGAAAGCGATCTCCACCACGATCCGCAACCATGATCTCGATTACTGGACGGGAACCGTCTACACGACCAACCGCCGCGTTTGGGAACATGATGAGACTTTCAAGAAATATCTCGCCCGCATCCGGTGCATGGGGATCGACATGGAGACAGCGACGATTTTCATCACCGGCTTCCACAACGCGATCCCGACCGGTGCGCTCCTCCTGGTTTCCGATCAGCCGATGGTGCCCGAAGGGGTGAAGACCGGCGCGAGTGACGACATCGTCACGCGCAAGTTCCTCGATATACATTTGCGGATCGGGATCGATTCATTGAGCGAGTTAATCAACCACGGCCAGACCGTGAAGCATCTGCGCTTTTAGGATCGAGCCGGAAACCCCGGACGGTAAACGTCGCCACCCCGGCTCTTTCGACAGTTCGGGATCAACGAATCGTGAGTTCCTAAAATCGATTCAGGTGGGCGACGGTGATCGAAGAGCAAATCACCTCCGCGATGTGCGTGAAGCAGAACGACGCACCTATAAGTGCAGTGCGAGTGGCAGGATCGCAAAGGAACCATGCTGCCACACAGCAACGAACAATTTCGTCCCCTACGCCGAAGCCCTCATCTCTTCTGAAGCCGCGGTATGTTACCGCCGATGTGCGCATAGCTGGTAGCTAAGCTTTCGGCGCTGACAAAGCGCCGCGACAGAAAAGGATCCCGGCGCTGCTCATCCCGCGAACGGGCAATCTCCGCCGCGTTCGCTTCGCGTCCTTTTCGGGGAAGATCTTCGCAGCGCGGGCAAGGGATGGTCGAGTTCATGTGTGCAATGCCGTCGACGGCTCTGTTTGGCCGAACGAAAGGTGAGCCTCCATGGTCACGGGGCGAATGGGCAAGCGACATCGGTGTCGCTTGTCCATTTAACGAAATGGGTGCGGTGAATAGCTGGGAAGGGACTGAAAAGGAACCGAGGCAAGGACATCGAGCCTAAGAGACACCGCCACGAACTTCAGAACCTGAGCTTCTCCTAAGGATGTTTGTGCGCCATTGATACTGGCCCGATGAACGTATCCGCAGCGCGCGCCGGTGGCGATGTTCAAGCGAAGACCCTGCCCATGAAACGAATGCACCCTCCACAAATTCCTATCCTCGGCCCGCTGGAACCAGGCACGACCCAACGCCACCTCGTCACCCTGCCCGGCAGTGCGTTAGCCGATGAACCGCGCCCGGTCACCACCATCACTGGAGCTGCGTCCGGCGCAGTATTGTTCGTCGGTGCCGGAGTGCATGGCGGCGAATATCCGGCAGTCGAAGCTGTCATTCAGCTCAGCTCCATGATCGATCCGGCCGATCTGCGCGGTACCCTAATTCTCATGCCGGTGCTGAATCTTCCGGCATTCTGGAGTCGCAGCATGTTTGTATGTCCCGTCGATGGGGTGAATCCAAACCGCGTTTTCCCGGGCGCGACGGACGGGAGTTACAGCGAGCAGATGACGCACGCCTTGATCCATGAATTTGTCGTGCACGCCGACGCCTACCTCGACCTCCACGGCGGCGACATCCCCGAGGCGCTCGTTCCGTTCAGCATCTGCCGCGGCGGCGCGGAGCCGGTAGATACCAAGTCAAAGGAGTTAGCCGCCGTGTTCGGTTTGCCTTACCTGCTCGCAGTTAATCGCGCGATGCAGCAGGCGAAAGGTTCGTCTAGTTACGTGGCAGCGGCAGAGCAGGGGATTCCTGCGGTGCTGGCCGAAGCCGGCGGAGTAGGTCAGCTTCAGTCTGAGGCGGTAACGCTACTCACCGACGGCGTGCAGCGCGTTCTCGCGCATCTCGGGATGATCGACGGTCGTGTCGCGCCCGCTGCCGCGCCGACGGTGCTGAACGGGTTCGAGTGGGTCTACAGCAAGAACGCCGGGATGTTCTACCCATCTGTAGCAGTCGGTGACGACATCGAAGCGGGACAGGAAATCGGGAGCGTCGGCTCGCTCTTCGGCGAGACGCTTGAGACGGTGATTGCGCCAGTCACCGGGCGCATCCTCTTCCTCACGATTAATCCCGCTGTGCTCGCAAACGGGTTGCTAATGGGAATCGGCTGTTAGTCCGGAGGGTCTGGCAGTTATCGCTAACGTCGCAGCTGCGACCGACGGAGCTGAAGCGAAACCAGTCGTAGGCCTTCCCATCAGTGCCGGCCATATCGTGAACGGTGTTGCTAGCGATGATTGGATAACATCTACTTCATCTCTGGGGGGAGTGTCTGGCGTTACTCGGTCGCGCGTCTATCCGGCGATCTGTTCGTTAACTCAAGGCTGCTCCCCGACGGCACCACTTATCCCGTTTCCTTTAATAACGGCTCCACCGCCGGCATAGCACCATTCGTCCACTGGATCGCCACTCGCGGCTGGGCCGCACTGCTGAGTCAACCTTCAGCAGTCGTCGGATCGATCATCGCGCGCACTTCGGATACGCGGTTAGCCGGAAAGCCTCCCTGCTTCGCATGTTCTCGAACTGTCTCCTCGTCGGGCGCAATATAGACGCAATAGATCTTGTCATCTGTGACATAGCTCTGCACCCACTGGATTTGCGGGCCGAGATTACGGAGGACACCGCAGGACGTTTGGGAGATTTGCTGCAGTTCCCCCGGTGAAAGGTTCCCTGCCTCGGGGATTTCGCGTTCGATTAAGTATTTCGGCATCTTCGGTTATTCTTTTGTCGATCCAGCCTTCGCGTTCCCTAAAACTTCTTCGTCAGTCGCGCATAAATGAACCGCCCTGTCGAGTCATAGGTGTAACCTGGATAACCGACCGCGTTGCCGCCCTGACCGAACGCCTTTGGCGGATCTTTATCGAACAGATTGGTGCAGCCAATCGTGAGCTTCGTCCCTTCGAGGAGGCGATCACAGATGCGCAGGCCCTGCGTCACAGTTCCGGTTGCGACTCCCTTGTCGTTCTTAGAGTAACCGGTCGCAGCCGCCGCTTCTTTCGAGACCAGCGCAGTGAAATCGTAAGAAGCCTGCAGATCAAACAGCCAGCGATGTTCCACGTAATGTGGAATCAAATCGGGATCTTCTTCGTGGAAACCGTTGATGTAACGAACGGTGCCGATGATGTCGAAGCCGCGCAGGGTCCAATCGAGCCGGCTATCACCCTTCCAACGATAATAACCTTCGTTCGAGGCCGACGGATTCGTCGTCTGCCCCGCTAGCTCTTCAGTCAGGCCGCCTGCGACCCGCTGCACCTCGAACGAGTTCAGATAGGTGACCTGCGTCAGCGAAGTGAACGTGCCAATAGGAGTGTCGCGCACGTATTGAATACCGAAATCGATTCCGTTGGCAGTCTCGGAAGCCTCGTTTTGGTATGGCACGATAATGCGGCCAATGTCACCGCTCGGCAGACGCTCAACCCGTTCCGGCGCAATCAACGTGCCGGCTAATTCGCGCGCCAGAACCGCATCGAGAAACGCCGATTGAACCACGCCAGTGCGCTCGATCTGCCAGAAATCGGTCGAGAGCGTCAGACCAGGCACGAACTTCGGCGAGTAGACAAATCCGGCACTGAAGGTCTCCGAATCTTCGGGCTTCAGGTTAGGGTTGCTGATGATCAAAACCGGCGTCTCTGGTTCGAAGGCGCCTCCGTTCTGCGGGTCGTGTGATCCGCGAATATCGGAAATCGGCGACGAGTAGAGCTCTTCCAGCGAAGGCTCGCGGAAGCCCTTGCCCCACGTGCTGCGGATAGTTAACGAGTCATCGATCGGCTGCCAGCGAAGCCCGAACTTCGGCACCGCAACGTCGGTGTTGTTATTGCGAAAGGCCTCGTACCGTCCGGCTGCTGTTACATCCAGCGCGTGGAAGCCGGTGATCGCATTCTTATCGCTAAAGATCGGCACAGTTGTTTCGGCATAAAATGCATAAGACTTTCGCCCGCCGCGCGCGGCCGCAATGGCAGAGTTCCCCGCGATATCACCGATGACATTAAGCCGATCCGGATTTTCGCTGAGCGACTCACGCCGGAACTGACCTCCCAGGGCGAACCCGATCCCGCCTGCCGGCAGATCGAAAAGAGCGGTGGTGTAGACCGTTCCATCAATTGTTGCCAGCTTAGAACTGTCCGTGTCCTTCGGGTGGACGCGAGCGAACTCGATCGACGCCTGGTTCGCGGCGATCGGCCGACGGAAGTCGCCGAATGGGTTGAACGCCGTGGTTGTGCCGATGTATTGCGACGAGCCGGGAGTAAAGATCGGGTCGGCTTGGTTGAGAATGCGGTTATAGAGCGACGAAGAGACCTGCGTCCCAGTAGTCGTGTTTCGCACCTCGCTGTAGCGGAAGCCACTGTCATAGCCCCAGGTGCCATCGAAGAGTTTGTCACCGCGGAAGCCAGCGGTCGCGAGGAAGGCATCAGTTTCGTTATCGAAGAGTCGGTTACCGAACTCAGCCAAACGTGCTCTCGATCCACCGGAGATGATCTGGTTGAAAGGATTGTTCGGGTTGTAAGCACCTGGTGTTAGTCCTGTCTCGGCATAGGTAGGGCCACCAAACGGAGTTGTGCCGGCCGGGTTTGGGACGCGCGGCGGGATCGCAATCGTGATCTGTCCGTTTGTCTGAAAATTGCCGGTTGCGGGTGGCGCGAGCTCGTTGTGGGTCTTGACATTCTGATACATGGCGTCGCCATAGACCACTAGCTGGTCGCCTAGGAACTTGTGATCCATGGCCACATATCCGCCGTAGCGCTCCGACTCAGGAAACGAGAGAGAGAATTCGTTAAAGTTGAAGCCAGCAGGGCCGGAACGAACGCGCGACGTTCCATAGAGATAAGTGTTAGCCGGTGCCAATCCGTTCGTGCCGCTTGGGGCGCCGGCGAACTCGTTCGCGCTTGCGCCCGGTAGAACTCTGCCGCCGGCTTCGGCGACCGCGAGCTTACTGAGCTGGAGGTTGTAGGGACTTGCGTTGCTGCTTAGGAACGGCGGCACGGCCGAGTAGTCGCGGTCGCGATTGAAGATAGAATTACGGTGGTAGTAGTTGATTGTGCCCGATACGTTGGTCTGTCCGTTTCCGACCCCAAAGAGGAGCGATGCAGCGAACTCGCCCGAGTCTTTGTCGGTCGTGTTCCCGTATTCGACCGTCGCCTCCGCGCCGCGATATTCATGGTGGCGTTTGATGTTCACCACGCCGGCCACCGCATCGGCGCCG
>JALYXP010000480.1 GCA_030947045.1 Verrucomicrobiota bacterium
AGGTGTCTTCGATCTCCGCGTCCATGCCCTTCTTGCTGCTAACTGCGACGGCCGCGAGATAGACCGCGTCATCATCGCTCGTGCCGGCCACGCCATTCTCGATCTCTCCGGGCTCCCACGAATCAGGTATGGTGATGGTGGCGACTGGCTTTTCCTCATCCGGCAACTTCATCGTCTTCGCGCGGGCGGAGACGGTCATAAGAGCGACGATGGAAAGAGCGACGAAGAGGAATTTTTTCATAGTGAATTTGAGAATTACTCCGCGGAATTAATGCGCCATTCACCGGTGGGCAAGATTATTCGCGACGGAGGCGATAACTTGCGTCCGGAAAGCAGTCCCGAATAGGTTCGGCGGGTGTCGGTTGTCCCTACCTCTCCGCCAGTCGCGCTCAGGCGCTTCCCGATTATACGCCATGGACTTGTCCTGGTGTTCATCACGCTTTTCGCTTTCGCACCGTTAATATCAGTCCTAATCGCAGGCACGATTGCCGAACGGAATGGCTGCCAGGTCGACGAGGGAAGCATGCATCCGTGCGTAATCGGCGGCACCGATTGGGGGGAAACGCTCGGGACCATGTGTGTCCTCGGATGGTTCCTGTTTGCGACGCTCCCGATTGGGGCTCTCGCTTTCGTCCTCTGGCTTGCGGTGATGACGGTGCATTTTTTGCGGTGGACGAAGAAGCGTCAGGCGGCTCTCGCTCTGGCCATGGCGGTTTGCATTAGCATAATCCTTTGCTGGACCGTCGCCGCTGCATCAGAACCAGCGGTCTCGGCCGACACCACTCCCTCTAAAAATATGACGCATTCGAAAGGCTCGTTCGAAGTAAAACTGAATCCGCAGACGACCGACGCGCCCGTCGGGCGTATGTCGATCGACAAGCAATTTCACGGCGATCTCGAAGCGACGAGCAAAGGTGAAATGTTGGCTGTACAGTCGGGCGTGAAAGGTTCAGCCGGCTATGTCGCTATCGAGCAGGTAAATGGCACCCTACAGGGCCGCCACGGCACATTTTTTCTCCAACACAGCGGCACGATGGATCGCAGCGTTGCGCAGCTCAGCGTCACTGTGATTCCTGACTCGGGCACCGACGAGCTCCTTGGACTAACCGGCAAAATGACCATTGATATCGCCGACGGAAAGCATCTCTACGACTTCGAATACACGCTGCCGGCAAAGCCGTAGCGCCGGCGGTTAGAAAGCGTTCACGAGCGAGGCAATATCGCCGCCGATTTGCCGTGCAGTGCGCACAAACAGTTCACTGTAGCCGCCGCCAAAAGCGCCGAAGCCGGAGCGACGCTCTTGCTTAAAACGCACCAGCGTTTTGTTTGTCGCCGCATCTACCACTTCGCCAGCAATCGCTATCTTCACCGCTCCAGCGCCGAAGCCTCCCCAGTAGCGCGCGGCTTGCGATCCCGGATCAGCTTTCAGAACGCGCGCGCGGATGATGAGTTTACCGTGGCCGGGGTTCGCTCGCGTTTGGCGGAGGTTCGATTCCAGGCCGTCGATAAACGCTGCCTTCACCATCCGCAGCGCAGACTGTACAGCGGCGAAAGTGTTATCCTGCGGCGGAGGCAACTTCACTCCGGAGACGTCGAACGTCTCGACGCGGATCTCGTTATACGCAGCACTTTGGAATGGCTGCACGACGGTGACTTCATCGATGTCGCCGTTCCAATCCGGGTAGGTGCCAGGAGTTGTCGCCCCTTTGTCACGCGCGACGGCGGCAGTCGCGCAAAGTGCCACAAGGAGAAGAGGAAGGAGGAGCTTCGTGAACATTCTCGGATATTGTCGGACCCGGCCGCGCAAAACAAGTCGCCGCGTTTGCGGCAAGCGCACCACAGGCGTAATTTCGCCGTCCGCGATTCGGCGGAGTTCCTGACATGTTAACGATTCGCGACCTCCGCAAAACGATGGGCGGGCGGACTCTCTTCGAGAACGCCACGATGACGGTTAACTACGGCGAACGCGTCGCGTTGGTCGGCCCGAACGGCGCGGGAAAGTCGACGCTCTTCAACGTCGTGCTGCGCAAAGACACGCCGGATTCCGGGACCGTCGAGCGCGACGAATGGACGATGGTCG
>JALYXP010000006.1 GCA_030947045.1 Verrucomicrobiota bacterium
CCCTGCGGCGTGAAGAGTTCGTTTTGTTGTTGTTCGAGCTTGTTGATCTCTTCGATCGCCTGTTCGGCCGGCTTGTAGCTCGGGTTCATCTCTAAAACTGAGCCGTAATGCAGCCGCGCCTGGGCCAGCTCGCCGCTCAGGAAAGAGGCGTAACCCTCCGCATTGCGCACTCGCCAGATCTCAGGATTGATCGGACTTTTAGTGCGTTCCGCCCGTTCCTTCTCCAGCTTCTCAACTAAACCGAGATATTGGATAGCCTTGCCAAGATCCTCATCGTTCCGTGCGCCTTCATCCTTCTCGTAGGTGAGCAATCGGCCCGCCTGTAGATATGCCGTCGCGCAACGGAAATAGATCTCCGGCGGCCGATCCTGTTCAGGAATTCCGGTGCGCTCCGCCTCGGCGATGGATGCTTCCGCGAGTTTACCGGAAAATTCGTAACTTTTGATCGCTTCCTTTTTCTTGCCGCGTTTCTCGAGCTTCGCGGCCGCTTCACTCTCTACCAATGCCTGCTGATAAAGCTTGTTTGCCGCGCTGGTTTCCGATGACGGTTCCTCAGCCAGCGCCGTAACCCTCGCGAATAGCCCGACGCAAAGCACGGCAGTTAAGATTTCCCTCTTCACCACGCAGCTTCGGTAAACAGCGGACCATCAGCAAACGGACAATCCCGCACTGCGATTTGCCGCGTGATGTAGAGTAGCGTCGTGGATCTGCTCGCGCCGCTTAAAAAGCATTTCGGCTACGACAAGTTTCGGCCGTTGCAGCGCGAGATCATCGAAGACTCGCTCGCGGGACGCGACGTCTTCGCGCTCATGCCGACGGGCGGCGGGAAGTCGCTCTGCTTTCAATTACCGGCACTCCTGCGCGACGGGCTCACGATTGTGGTGTCCCCGCTGATCGCGTTGATGAAGGACCAGGTCGATGCGCTGCAGGCGAGCGGAATTGCAGCGACGTTTCTGAATTCAACTCTCGGTGGAGAGGAGGCAAAGGCGCGGTGGCGCGGGCTGCATCGCGGCGAATACCGGATGCTCTATGTCGCGCCGGAGCGGCTCATGCTAGAGGGCTTTCTTGAGAAGGCGCTGAATTGGAACATCGCGCAGATCGCGATCGATGAAGCGCATTGCATCAGTGAATGGGGCCACGATTTCCGACCGGAATATCGCGAGCTGAAAAAGCTGCGGACGCATCTGCCGGATGTGCCAACGATGGCGCTGACCGCGACGGCGACGACGCGCGTGCGCGAGGACATCCTGAAGCAGTTAAAGCTGCGCGACCCGCAGTGTTACGTCGCGAGTTTTGACCGGCCGAATCTCACTTATCGCGTGGTGCCTAAGGCGCAACCGTACGATCAGCTGCTCGCGTTTTTGCAGGCGCGTCCGGATGAAAGCGGAATCGTTTACTGCGCGAGCCGGAAGACGACTGACTCGTTAGCCGCGAAGCTGAATGCCGATGGGGTTCCAGCGAAGCCATATCATGCGGGACTCGAAAACGCGGAGCGCGCGCGGCATCAGGAGATGTTTCTGCGCGACGACGTGCGCGTCATCACCGCCACGATTGCTTTCGGCATGGGCATCAATAAATCAAACGTTCGCTTCGTGGTGCATCATGATCTGCCGAAGAACATCGAGAGCTATTACCAGGAAACGGGCCGCGCGGGTCGAGATGGTTTGCCGAGCGAATGCGTGCTGCTTTTCAGCGCTGCCGATGTGGTGAAGCAAACGCGTTTCATCGAGGAAAAGAACGCGGCGGAACAGAAGATTGCGCACGATCAATTGCGCCAGATGGTGCATTACGCAGAAGCACGCGAATGCCGTCGCACGACACTGCTGCGCTACTTCGGCGAGGAACGGCCGGACGAGTCGTGTGGCGGCTGCGATAACTGCCTGACGCCACGTGAGACGTTCGATGGCACAATCGCGGCGCAGAAATTTCTCTCCTGTGTCGCACGCGTGCAGCAGAAGAGTGGGTTCGGTTTCGGGCTCAACCACATCGTGGAGGTGTTGATGGGCGCGAAAACGGAAGCCGTCCGGCAGCGCGGACATGACCAGCTCTCAACCTACGGAATCGGCGGCGAGATGAAGCGGACCGCGTGGCAGGCGATCGGACGCGAACTATTGCGGCTCGGGCTAGTGGAAGCTGCGCCCGGGAAATTTGCGACTCTGCAGTTAACCGAAGCAGGCCTCGTTGCGCTTCGCGAGCGAACCTCCATCACGCTGACCATACCGGCGGACGTGGCGACCAAGACGAAGAGTCGTGCGGGTGAGATCGAGACTGACGAAACGCTGTTTGATGAATTACGCACGCTGCGCCGGACGATCGCGGACGAGCGAGACGTTCCGGCCTACGTCATCTTCTCGGACGTAGCGTTGCGGGAGATGGCGCGCAGTTATCCGACGAGCACGGCAGAGTTCCGGCGCATCCCGGGAGTCGGCGAGCAGAAGTTGAAAGACTTTGCGGAGCCGTTTCTCGCCGCCATTCGCGAATATCTCGAATCGCACGAGCGCCAAAGCTTCGGCATGAAATCGCCCGCAACTGCACCGAAGCGTAGCGCACTGAACGACAGCGAGCGCGAGACGTTGCAGCGTTTTCAGCGCGGTGAATCGGTCGACGAAATCGCGCGGACACGCGGTTTCGTGCGCGGCACGATTTGCACGCACCTGGTGCTCGCAATCGAGAAAGGCGCAGTGCTCACGCGCAACCAATTTTTCACCGAGGATGAACAGGCCGAGATCGCCGTCGCCTTCGCCCGCATGGGCGGCGGAAATCTTACCGGACTGCGCGACTCGTTAGGCGGAAAATTCAGCATCGACGATCTACGTCTCTTTCGCGCGTTTGCCACGCGCGAGAAGTAAAGCGGCGAAACCGCTAGATATCTTCCGCGATTGGCCAGTGGAACCAGGCGTTGAACTGGTGGTCGATTACCTGCGCGCCAAGGTAGTCTTTCTTTACCGCTATTTCCCGCGACGCAATCCCGTAGGCGTTGGCAACGAAATCGGCCGCGACGGTCATTCCAAATCCCGATCCGGTACTGGAAACACCCGGCTTGAACAAGTCGTGCAAGTCCCGCGTCGCGAGGCGCGATTCGTCGCCCACGCTGACTGGATTACTGAGCACGAAGCGGAGATCATGATCCTTCGGCAGCGGCAGAATCGTCAAACGAATCGTGTCAGCCGCAGAGTGGCGGCAGGCGTTGTTCAGCAAATTATAGAGGATGCGATCGAGTGCTCCGAATTCGACGCAGCATTCGGAAATGTTCCCTTTGAAGTATGATTCAACTTCCAAACGGATTTGGCGATCTTGCGTACCGAGGATCGCGTCTTTCCACTTCTCCACGATGAAGTCGATCCCGTGCAGCTTCGGCAGGAGATCCTCCTGCCGTTTTGCGTCGTCGAGACCGAGCAGGGCGTTCCGCATGATCTTCAAATGATCGCGGGTGAGGAAGAAAAGCGAGCGGACCGTCTCAGCGTCCATCTCGCCCATCTGGGCGAATTGCAGCCGATTCAGCAACATCGTCAGACCGCCGCCGCGAAGGTCATGGATTGTCTTCGACATCAGCTCGGTTGGCTGCGCCACATGGCTCTCTCCGCCGAAGGCCTGGACGCGCCGGATCAAGGCCCTGACATCCTGTTTGGCGATGAACTCCGAGACGGTGGCGAATTTATCCGGCGGGAGTTCGTCCTTCGAAAGCAGGGCGAACATTTCCTCGAGGAAGTCATACAACGCCCGGATTCTCTCTTGATCAGGCTCGGTGAAGTCCGAGACCGGCAGGCAGAGGTCGTCGCCGAGGTAGCGACGTTTGCGGTAGTTCGGCAACTCCAAGGGGGCGAGGGCGAGTAATTGGTCTTTGGTCATAGCGGACGGGGCGGTCCTAAATTCGCATGCCGCAGCCGTTCAAGCCATCTCGGGGTTCCATGTGCCCACACTGGACGGTGCCGCCAGATTCCGTCGCAACTCCACGGACGTCAGTTCTCCCTCCGAACGGCTGACCACGATGGTGGCAACGGCATTGCCAATCAGGTTCGTAATCGCGCGGCACTCGCTCATGAACCGATCGATGCCGACGAGCAAGGCGAGCGATTCGATCGGGATCGATGGCACCGCTGCTAGTGTCGCCGCGAGCGTGATGAACCCCGCGCCCGTTACACCGCTCGCTCCTTTCGAAGAAATCATCGCGACCAGCATAAGCGCGATTTGTTGCTGTAAATCGAGCGGTGTGTTGGTGGCTTGCGCGAGGAAGATCGCAGCCATCGTCATGTAGATGTTCGTGCCGTCGAGATTGAAACTGTAGCCGGTGGGAATAACGAGACCGACAGTCGATTCCGCACAACCAAGGCGGCGCATTTTCTCGAGCATACCCGGGAGTGCGGTCTCGGACGAACTGGTGCCGAGCACGAGCAGGATCTCTTCCTTGATGTAATTTAGGAGCCGGAAGATCGAAAAACCCGCCATTAGGCCGATCGAACCGAGCACCACGAGCACGAAGATGCCTGCTGTCAGATAGAAGCTCAGCATCAGCGCGACGAGCCGATTCAGCGCGCCGAGCCCATAACTACCGACGGTGAACGCCATTGCACCGAGCGCGGCAAGCGGCGCGACTTTAACGATGATGCGCATGATCCCGAAGAAGATGTGCGAGGCGAAATCGATGCCGCGCAGGATCGGCCGACCGCGCTCGCCCATTGCTGAAATGGCGAACGCCGTCAGCACGGAAACGAGCAACACTTGCAGCAGGTCGCCGGTCGCAAACGCGTCGAAAAATGAATTCGGGATGATGTGCAGCAAGAAATCCGTCACGGTCTGACCGTGCGCAGCCTGCGCGTAGCTTTTCCCGACCGCCGAATCGAGCGTGGCGGGATCGATGTTGAAGCCGGCACCTGGCTTCAGCACGTTGACGACGATGAGTCCGAGGATCAGCGCCACCGTCGAGACGACCTCGAAATAAAGTAGCGCCTTGCCACCGACGCGGCCGAGCTTTTTCAAGTCGCTCATCGACGCGATCCCGTGCACGACCGTGCAGAAAATGATCGGTGCGATGATCATCTTCACGAGCTTGACGAAGCCGTCGCCAAGGGGCTTGAGCGACTTACCGAGCTCAGGAAAAAGCGCGCCGATTAAGATGCCGAGCGCGACGGCGATCAGCACCTGCACGTAGAGGATGCGATACCACCGCACCGGCTCTGCCACAGATTTCTTAGCCACAGATGAACACAGATTTACACAGATAGGAGAAGGCCAACACTCTGCTCGTTCCTATCTGTGTTTCATCTGTGTCAATCTGTGGCGAATTACTTCTTTGCTTTAGCTTTTGTTTTCGCGGCGGACGTCTTCTTTCCGCCCGCGCGTTTTGGGAGTGCCTTGCGCTTTGTGTGCGCGAGCTCTTCGAGCTGCTTCTTGCTCATCGATGAGGCCATACTTTTCGAGGCGCCTTTTAGCGCCTTCTTCGGCATCTCTCCACGTTTCGCCGCCAGCGCGGCGCCGGCTGCCATCTGCTGCTTCTTCGATTTTGCTGGCATAGCTACAGATCGCGTCAGTGCAGTTAAATGTCTTTGTCGATTAATCCCAACCGCGCTCAACCGAATCGGCCCACGGGCCTCCAAAAGTGAAACTTCAATGCCGCGCTGCGTGCAACGCAACCTGCCCTGCCTGACGAG
>JALYXP010000053.1 GCA_030947045.1 Verrucomicrobiota bacterium
CCTCTCCGCGATCTCCTCCCATTGGCTTCACGGCTGGGCGGGTCCACCTTAGTTCGCCCCTCGATGAAGCTCTTCTCGGTCCGCGCTTTCGCTCTGTACTCGCTCTTCGGCGCGGCTCTTTTGTCGCCGGTAAAAGCGCGCGGCGAGGCGATGATCCAGTACTTCAATACCGACTGGAACGAGATCGCGTTGAAGATGCCGGAACTGGCCGAAGCCGGTTACGATTCGATCTGGATTCCGCCGCCGACGAAAGGCTCGGGCGGGTTGTCGGTCGGCTATGATTTGTGGGATCGCTTCGATCTCGGGAGCAAGGATCAGCGCGGGTCGGTTCGGACGCGCTACGGCACCGAAGCGGAGCTGCTCCGCATGATCGAGGTCGCGCATCGGTTCGGCATTCGCGTCTACCTGGACAACATCATGAACCATAACGCGTTCGATGTTCCGGGGTTCAACGCCCAGACGCCGATCGACGTTTATCCCGGGTTCGTGCCGGAGGATTTTCACCTGCGCGTCACGCCGGAAGGTTTCTATCGCAAGTGGGACAACACCCGCGACTGGAACTCCGCCTGGCAGGTGCAGCATCTCGGCCTTGCGGACTTAATCGATATCGCGCAGGAGCCGGGGCCGACGAACGAGAACTTCGGCACGACGGAGGGATCGACGTTCCCGAAAATTAAACTCGTCCGGCATCCGAATAATCCGGAGTTCTACTGCTACAAGCCCGACGGCACATACGTCGGCTTCGGTCCGAATAACGGCATCACTAAAGAGATGCTGGCGGCGAATCCCGGCTTTTACGGTGAGCGGGTCGAGGACATGCTCAACCGATCGGCGCGCTGGTTGATCGATCGCACAAAGGCGGATGGTCTTCGGCTCGATGCGGTCAAACATGTGCGCTACGACTTCTTTGGCGCGTCCTTCGGCGCGGACAAGGACTCGAGCGACTACGGCTACACCGGTCAGGTGCAGCGGCAATTCAACCTCACGCGCGGGTTCTCCGACACGAATCATCGCGACAGCGTTTTCGACACGGAGAAGCCGCGCGACGACGCGATGATGTTCGGCGAACACCTCGGCGAACCGCCGCCCTATGGTGATTACTTCAACGTCGGCATGCGCCTGGTCGACAATGTCCTGCGGAGCAATCTGAATGGAATTCTCGGTAATCCGAGCACCGGGCTTTTCGGCTTGGACGCGCCGGGTAGCTATGGCTTCGACGCCGCGCTCGCGGTCTTTCACGCGCAGAGCCACGACAACGACTACGCGGCGCGCCGCGAGTTACAGCATGCGCTCTACTTCACCCGAGCAGGCATCGGCTTGATCTACACGGACGGGAATCACCAGGCGCAAACACTCGGGCAAAGCGGCGGCGCATTTCCGCGTCATGCGAACACCGCGTTTCTGGGGCAGTTCAACGATCCGCGCATTCCTAACCTGCTCTACATCCACAACCAGTTCGCGCGCGGCATTCAGCTCCCGAAATTTTCCGACGCCGACTTCGTCGCCTATGAGCGCGTCGACAAGCGTGAGAACCCAAGCATGTCGGACGCGGACGGCGTCACGCTTCTGTTTCTCCTGAACGACAACTACGCGAGCGGTCAGGGCCGGCAGTTCTCGACCAGCTTCCCGTCGACCGCGTTTGGATCGAATGCGTATCTCTACAACTACTCCAGCTACGGCGGTGGCTTCTACAAGTACGCGAACGAGATCACGAACGGTTCCGTGGTTGTTCCGCCCGGCGGCTACTTCGCGTTCTCCTGGAAGAACCCGGATGAGTCCGACCTCTGGAAGAACGGCGGCGGCAGCCCGATTACCATACTGCAGAACGGACAGCCCACCGGCACGCTGACTTACCTGCGCAAAGACGGGCCCGACGGCGATCCGAATTTCAATCCATACAACGTCGCGGGCGCGGTCGCCGGCACCTACTCCTATCCGTTCACGATTCCGCGCATCACCGACGCGAGCAGCCTTTCGTTCATCGCACGCGTTGATGGTTCCGCGGAAAACATCCTACTCGAGCTCGACGGCGGCGTTGACCTCAACGGCACTGTGCCTGCGGGTAACAGCGATCCGGGCAAACGCGACTTCCCGCCGGCCGTGAGCACGGATGTTTTCCTCGGCTACGAGCAGCCGACGTTCGTTGATCGTCAGGGCCCGGAGAAGTTCGCCGCGATCAACACCGCTCATTGCACATTCGGCTCAGCCGGCGCCGAGACCTACACCGCGGGCGGCGCGACCGTGCCGGGCAATGGGACGAACCCACAAGACGCAGCCGCAGCGACCTTCGTCTATCACGATCCGAATGGCGGCTTCGACAGCTGGAGCGGCGCGCATCCGGCGACGCAGTTCGTCGATAACGGCAGCACGTTCGATGTCTGGGCGAAGACGAACTCAGTCGGCGGCGGCTTCCGCATGTTCGTTTACTACACGAGCGACGGCAGCAATCCGGAAGGCGCGGGCGGGTTTGGCATCGGCACGACCAAAGTCGCCGAGATGCTTTATGCGCCGCCGAACACGAACGACAACGGCAATTGGTGGACGAAAGCGAGTGCGCCGCGCCCGGCCGGTACGCTCAAGTACAAGATCGGCATCTTCAAAACTGTTCAGCCGAGCATCTTCCCGGTCGGCGCAGATGAAGTCGTGCGGAAGACGAAGATGATGACCACTTTCAAGGTGGCGAACTTCAACGGCACGACCGCGCTGGTTTACCCGCACAACGACTACGCCACGACGCAGTCCGGCTTGAGTGAAGGGTTCCACGTTCTGCGCGCGCGCTCGTTCCTCAATCGCGTCGGCCGCGCCTCGATCTACAACACGTTCACGCAGTCCTTCTACTACGACGCGCAGCCGCCCACCGGTGAGATCAAGTTCCCGAACGAGAACGACTCGTTAGGCGATTCCAAATACGGCGTCGTCGTGCGCACTGATCCGAGCGTGACGGAAGTCTGGTATCACATCGACGACAGCGACGCCTCGAACAACGACACCAGCACGCACACGCAGGGCGGGAACGGCACCGGCTTTGAGCCGTTCACGGATGTGAATGGCAACGGCACGTGGGACGTGGGTGAGCCGTTCGAGGACCTGAATAAGAACGGCGTTTGGGACAACAACATCCCAACCTCGTGGGTGCGCGCCACCGAGGTGACGGCAACCCCCGCGATCAACAGCAGCTACCCGCGGGAGTGGCGTTTCAATTTCAACAACATCCCCTCGAGCGGCGTGGCGCAGATCAAGGTGCGGCTGCGCGAGCTTTCTTCCGCCGACTACAAGGACTTCAACTTGAGCGACGCGGCGGGCCATTACACCACGCTCACCCGCACCGTGAACACGAACGGCCCCGCGACGCGCATGTTCGTCGCCTTCCCCTCGAACGACGGCGACCTCGTCGATTCCAATTACATCGCGAAGGTCTGGTTCAGCCGCTCGCTCTCGAACGGCACCACCACGCAGCAGTTGATCAATCGTTTCCTGATCAAGCTGGCGAGCAGCGAGTCCGGTTCACCCGCGAACGGCGTGCCGCAAAACCGCGCTGCTTACACGATCAACTACAACGTTGATGGCCCGAACGGCCAGTATCACGAACTCGCGTTCCAACTGCCGAATCTCTACAACGATAACCCGTCGTTCCTGCACACGATCGACGTTACTTACACCAATCCGGGCAGCCCGACATTGGATTCGACACGACTCGTTAGGGCGCGGCCCGTCGCGACGATCAAGGACGTGATCGTCAGCCCGCCGGAAGTTGATTCCGACGGCAAGCCGTACGAGGTCGTGCTGCCCGATGTCGCGAATCCGACCGCTGCGCAACGCGCCGTCGCCATTCGCGTGGAGACCGACACGACGGCGACGAACGTTGCGATCACTTTCAGCGTTGGCGTCGGCAACGTGACGCTGAACGGTCCGGCCACGCCGAGCCCGAACGGCAACAGCTTGTATTGGGACTTCACCTGGAACAACGCGTCGCCAGGCACCTACCAGTTTGTTTCCACCGTGACCGCGCCGGCCGGCACGTCGACCGCCACGCGCAATGCGCACGTCGTCCTGCGACAACTCGTTAGTCCGAATCCGAACAAAGGCGACGTCGATGATGACGGCCTCGGTCTCTTCGGCCCGACGGCCGCTCCGATTGAGACGACCACGATCCCGCTGCCGACCACGAACTCCGAGACCTGGACGAATGGCGAGGTCCACGTGTGGGCCATCTCTGGCCGGACCGACCCGTTGAACCCGGACACGGACGGCGATGAATTATCCGACGGGCTCGAACTCGGCTGGGGCGGAGCGGTCGGCGACACCGATACCACGGCCGACACCAATGGCGACGGTATCCCGAATTTCCAACCCGATCTCGACCCGCCGATCTTCAACACCACGGACAATGCGAGCGCTCCGGCCGGCTACGAATACTTCAGTCCGTGGCCATACGATTTGAACCGCAGCCGGACCGATCTGCTTGCGGGTTCAATGACGAACCCGGCCAAGATCGACACCGATGACGATGGCGTGAACGATGGTCTCGAGGATCTGACCTTCCTCGCGAAGGCGGCTGTCGATGCGAATGGTCATGCGACCTATCGCCACTTCCACAACGGCCGCGTCGATATTCTTCCGAGCGGCACGAACGGCGAGCAAGTCATTCGCCATCCGCCGACGGTCTACAACACCTCGCGGGTGGATCGGAGCCGCGTCGTTTCCGTTTCGCCGAACGCGATGTGGCTCGAGACCGATCCGAACAGCAACGACACCGACAACGATGGCGCGACGGACGGCCAGGAAGATCTGAACGCGAACGGCATTGTTGATCTTGCGATCATCGAGCGCGACGCGAGCGGCAACGTCATTGTCGACGGCCAGGGCAAGCCGGTGGTCCGCGCGACGATGAGTGATCCGTTGCAGCCCGTGACGGTACAGCCCTCGTTAGGCGGCAAGCAGCCGGTCACGTTCTACTACACGGATTTTTGCTTCACCTACACGGAGCCGACGGACGGCAAGACCTACGTCTCGGCCGCGCTCGATCGCGCGAAGCTCGACGCCGTCTTTCATCCGGGCGGACAATTCCGCGCCGACCGCCTCGATGTGATCTGGCTCGAAACCGATCCACGTCGCTTCAGTACGAGCGGCGATGCGCTGCCCGATGGTTGGAAGATTCGCTACGGCCTCGATCCATGGGATGACGGCATCGCGGGTCATTACAATCTGCATACCGGCGCGCCGGCCAACCCGATCAACGGCGTCAATGGCAACCCGAACGGCGACGGCGTCACCACCAACTTGCAGGCCTACATCAACGGCCTCGATCCACGCGAGCAGATCAATCGCCCGCCGCCTGCGCCGGGCTCGATCACGATCGGTCCGCTCCCGGATAACCAGGCGATCACGTTCGGCAGCGTGGTGAATAAGAAGGAATTTACCGACTGGACGGCGAACGATCTCATTGCACTGGATCCGTACGATGGCGACGGGTCGAACAACCAGCAGGCCGACATCTATCACGGCTACGACGGCTTTGATTCGTCGCGCGATATGGTCGCATTCTACGCGCACGACGGCGGCGATTCCGCGAGCGGCGGCGACGGCAACTTCTACTTCCGCGTCGACATGCAGGACCTGCAGCCTTACGCGGAGCAGGGGAATCTCGACATCTACGTCGCGATCAATTTCGGCCAGCCGGGCACGGGCGAATTCAACTTGCCGGATGATGTCGACACCGGCACGGCAATGGGCTGGCAGGCGGTGGTCGCATCGTATCAAACGAATGTCGGCCGGGTGTATTTGTGGGACAAAAACTCGCCGACGCACTCGACTGCGATCGGGCAGAACTTAACGCCGTTCGGCGTGACGATCCGCGATCAAAGCGCGGCGAACGGATTCAAGAAGGCCTACTACAACTCCGAGCTCGACGCGGTCGAGTTCTCGATCAGCCGCAAAGCGCTGCTCGACGCTGGCTGGAACGGCGACCCGACGCGCCTGACCTACCAGGTTTTCACAACGCGCGATGGCACGATCAACAGCCCGGTCGGGCTCGGTGACATCGGCGGCCGGTCGGACATCCGCGACGCCATCCGCAATGATTGGATTGCGTCCGATTACTACCTCGATCAGGCGAGCATCGCAGGAAACAACAGCGTGCTGCGTTCGTGGGTTGGGCTGAATGCGGATAACGACCGCGGCAAGCGAGTCAAGGTGATGAGCATCGTGCAGGGCAATCAGCCGATTCAGCCCGGCAGCACGACGCAGAACCTGATCAACAACAACCAGGGCGCCGGTTACTACCGCCCGCTCGATGTGCACCAGGCGTATGACGTTCCGCTCACCGCGCACATCACGCCGACGCTCGCTTCGGCCATGCAGTGGGCGGCGAATGCGAGCGGACCAACGAAGGCCTACCGCGATGGACCGGCCTTTAACGCGCGGCTCGCGGGCATGATGAACAACGGCCAGCTCGATCTGCTCGGCACCACGTTCTCCGATCACATCCTGCCGTATTTCTCGGCCGCCTTTAACGCTGACAACGTCGCGCTCGCGAACACCTTCCTCTCGAGCATCTATGGCCACGCGCCATCGTCGAAAGTGTTCTGGACGCCGGAGCGTGTTTCGAGTTCGGGCGTGCTGCAAAAGGTTAGCGGTCTCGGGTTCGGTTACACCTTCGTTGATCAGATGCGGCACCTCTTCAAATGGTTCGGCCGCACCTCCGCGCTTGGGAACGATGGCTATCGCGTCAACCAGGTCGCGAACACCAAGGAGTTCGTGATTAACGACGGCATTAGCTCGCAGCTCTTCGCGAACACTGACAACGGCCTCCCCGTTCTTCTGCGCCAGCTCTTGAGCCGGAAGGTGCGTGACAGCCAGCAGGACCAGGTCGTCGTCTTCGTGAACCTCTGGGAAGATTTTGCGGTCAAAGCGAATGCCGACGCCTACGACAAGAATATCCGCTGGCTGGCCAGCCATCCGTGGATCCAGATCGTCACGCCGGATCAGATCGCGAATGGCGAGGTGGCGTACGTTGCGAATGGAACGAGCGCGACGGATTGGGGCACAGTCACTCGCGGCAACACGACGCTCGCGAACGTCGCAAAGGACTTCCTCGATTTCGCGACCGAGGAGAACTACGACAACTGGTACTTCGGTTCCGCCCTCGAGGAGAGCCTGAGTAACAAGAAGTTCAACATCCGCACGGGCGTTGCGATGCCGTCGTCTTACGGCGTGCAAACCGGCAGCGGCGTGGTGAAGGATTCATGGCAGGCGCTGAACGGTTGGTCGTCGGCCTCTGCGTTCACCGGGTTGCGTGCACTTGCTGGCGCAACGCTGCACGCCTCGGTTTTTGAAACCGCCTTCCATGATCAGCCGAGCTTCAATCTCAGTAAGTACAGCACCGGCGCGTATGTGTATCCGGACGCCAGCGTCCAGCCGTTGGCCGGCTTCTCAAAGATTGCGCAATCGCAGACACGCGAAGCCGCCATCTACGCACGGGTCAATACGTGGGCGACCGCTGCGTCATCCGGCAGTTACGCAAACGCTTCAGTCGCGGAGCAGATGGACATCGATCTCGACGGCGAGAGCGAATACCTCCTCTACAACGACCGCACCTTCGCGCTCTTCGAACGCATCGGCGGACGCATGACCGCGGCCTGGCTGCGCGACATCAACAGCGGCTACATCACACAGGTCGTCGGCAACCTCGCGAACTATTCCGGCAGCGAGACGGAGGAAGAAGGCGCGGGGAATTTCAACGGCACGGCGGTGAACGCGTTCCGCACCTCCGGGTTCAAGGACTGGTTCGCGAAGACGAATGCGAACGGGACCGGCACGTTTGCTTACGTGAACGATCTCTACAGCGTGACGCCGGCGCCGGGTGGCAACGGCTGGAAGTTCACGAGCAGCGACGGCAAGATCGCGAAGACGATCACGCTCGCTGCGGGTAACGGCGCGCTGCAAGCGAGCTACATCACGAGTGGCATCGTCCAGCTCTACGTGCGGTTCGGCTTGTCGCCTGACTTGTTAGACCTGCTCACCTCCGGGCAGACGCACCTCACGCCGCTGATCAGCAGCGCGCAGGAAGTCGATCTCTTGAACAACAACTCGAACCCGCTCCGGAGCGTCCGTGCGTTCCTGCGGTTTGGCGGCGCGGGCTACAGCGGCGCGACGTTCAACCCCGCGGCTTCCGACGCCGATACGAACGCGCTCGACACCGTTCCGATGCGGAACCAGGCGCAGACGCAGCAGGTCGAGATCTCTGGCACGGGCACGATGAACTTCGCGCTCGGCTTCGAGACCGGTGCCTCTCTCACCTACGACAGCGA
>JALYXP010000054.1 GCA_030947045.1 Verrucomicrobiota bacterium
GCACATAACCATCGCGGCTCGACTGATTAGCGGTCGCCGCCTAAAATTTCTGGAATGCCTTTTTGCGGAGTCGCAGCGACAATTTTTTCCGCGAAAGCGAACACCGAAGGCTCTGCAACTTAGGCCGCGGGAACAACGCCCTGCTAGTTCGCCGTCAGCGCCCAAAACTTCTGGAACGCATTCGGCCAACTTCTGGTCACCACTTTTTCGCGGGCGCGCGTTCCCATCTGCGCGCGCAACGCGCGGTCGCGGACCAGCCGCCGAATGGCCGCGCTAAAATCATCCACGTCGCGAGCTCTCGTGATCAAGCCGTCGACGTTGTCCTCCACCAATTCCTGCGGCCCGCCGACATTCGACACAATCACCGGCAAACCCGCGGCCTGCGCTTCGATCACTACGTTGCCAAACGTGTCCGTGGTGCTGGGAAAGACGAAGAGATCAGCCGATGCGTAAGCGGTCGCGAGTTCTTCGCCTGAGAGATAGCCGGCGAAGACCGCGTCCGGCAGCGCGCTCGACATTGTTTCCGCGTAAGGCCCGTCGCCCACGACGTAGAGCCGCAGCGGCAAGCCGGCATCGCGCAGCTGCCGATAAGCCGCGGCGAGCACGTCGAGATCTTTCTCCTTCGAAACGCGGCCGACGTAGAGCAGGCGCACTTCATCGCCGTCGCTGTTGTTGTAGCGATGCCAGAATTTTTCGTCGCGCCGCGCGGGCTGGAACAACTCCGTATCGAGACCGCGCGGCAGGATTTTTAACTTCTCCGCTTCGATCCCTTTCTCGATCCAAATCCGCCGGTACTGCTCCGAGTTCACATAAACCGTGTCCTGCTGGCTGTAGAGCCACTGCATGAATTTCCAGCCGAGGCTCTCGAGAAAACTATCCTCCGTCAGGATGCGGATGTATTCCGGGAAATCGGTGTGATAGATCGCGGCGGTTCGCAGGTTCAGCATCTTCGCCGCGAGTAATCCGGTGAGGCCGATCGGCCCTGGCGTGCTGATGATGATTTCGGTGAATCGCTCGCGCTGGATGTAATCGAGGATTTGCAGGACGGGCGGAAAGCTCAGCTTCTGGAGCTCATATTCCGGCAGCTCGAATTCGCCGATCGGATTGAAGTTTGCGATCTCGATTCCATTGATCGTCAGATCGCGCCGCGATGTGACAACGACCAACTCTTCGCCCGCGTCTTTCGCCGCCGCGGCCATCTTGCGGATCGTGGTCGAGACGCCGTTCACGTCTTCGAGCGTGTCCGTGAACCACGCGCGTTTCCGGTTCTGCAACGACGGCGGAATCGCGCCGAGAAACTGTTGCGCAATGTCGCGCAGCCACGTGCGCGACGGCGCCTGGCTGTGGAATCCGTAGATGTAGGGCGCAAGCAAAACGAGGATCGGCGCGATGCCGCTCAGCGCCTGGATGCTCTCGATAAAATTCCCGCTGTTCAGTTGGCGGACGAACTTATCGAAGAAGCGAAACGCGAGCTGCTCGCAGACCATGTTCGCCATCAGGAAGGTGCGGCGTTCGGGCGGTGTGCTGCTGTCTTCGTCGGCGGCGAGCGCTTTCACTTCCGGCTTCGCAAACGAATCGGAAAGTTCCTTCCACATGGAGACGTTGCTCCGTTTCGCGAGGTCGAAGATCTTGCCCGACATCACGCCACGCGCGACGAAGTCCGCCTTCTCGCGCAGCGAAAACTCCGTCGGATCGCGCCCTTCCATGAAGCGCGAGAACATCGCCTCGAGCAGTGGCGCGGTCGGCCCGAGCTGATGGTTAAACCGATCGCTTACGAACTGCGCAACCGTGTTGTAAAAGCCGTGCGACAACGCGAGCGGCGTGCCTCCCTGGCCCTGCGCGGTGCAACGGCCGCCCTGCACGTGATTCAAGAACTCGTTAGGCGTGAGCGCGGCTGGCGTCTCGGTGTAGGCGAAGGCGAGGAACATCCCGCCGTGATCATCGGACCCGCCGACGAGGACCTTTTCCCATGGCTCGGGATGCGTGGGCGCAAGGCCGTGACGATTCGCCAGTTCGTCGATCTTCGCCGGCGTGAGACTGGTGAAGATCTGCTGCGTGAGATCGCTCAGGAGCGCGTCGCGGAGGCCGTTGATGCCCTCGAAATGTTTGAAGAGCAGGATGAGCCGCTCGAGGTGCGATGCCTGCAGCTTGCCGTTGATGCTGTAGAGCGGATGCGCCACGGCGTGCGCGATCTCCTGCTGCCGCAAATACGCCTGCAGGTCGAAGATGTTGTCGCGCACTTCGACGATTGCGGCGTGCTGTGCCTCGGTGATGCCCCAGACGAGCAGGTGAATCTTGCAGGGATCCTGCGGGAAATAGGTCGTGACCTGCTCGCTGATAAAGGCGCCCGGTTGATCAGCGATGAGGAGGCTGCCGGCGATCGTGTCGTGGTCCGTAATGGTCACGAAGTCCATCCCGGCGGTGCGCAGTTGGGTGTAGAGCTGCTTCGGATCCGAGTAGCTGTCGGGCAGATCGAAACGGCGAAAGAGCCACTCCTCCGAGCGGTCGCTGTAGCGCGAGTGAATGTGCAGATCGCAGCGGCTCATGCTGATTGCCTAACGAATGGTTGCGATCCGCTGTTGCGCGATCCAATCGCGGTAGGTGGTCGCTTCACGCGTGTCGGTTAGTCGATCGATCGTGCTCAGAATTTGCCGCCAGACCGCGGCGTGGTCGTAGTCCACCGGATGCAGCCCGATCCTAACGAGCGGCGCATTCTGCATCACGCGGCAAAGGCTGGCGTTCCAGGCCAGGCTGGCGCCGCGCCGCCAGCGGCTCCGCACGCTATAGACTAACGACTGTGCGCGGAACGTTTCCGACGTCCGGAGGTCGCGCACGTTCGTCAGCCGCGTGGTGTATTCCATCTCGGCATCCGCGGCGGCGCGCTCACCTTCCGCGCTCAGCAGCCAGGCCGGCGCGATGAACCCGCGTGGCGTCAGGCCGGCGGCTTTGAATTCATCGCGTGCCCGCGTGATCCGCGAGTACGCCTCATCGTAGGGCAGGTCGTAAAATTCGCCTTCGTCCGCGGTGTAGCGCCGCGTGATCAACTTCGCCGCGAGCGTCTCGCGTTCCCTCCGCGGCCGCCGATGGAAGTAGCCGTGAATCACGATTTCGTGACCCGCCGCCTCCAGGTCGCGCAGCCATTGCATGAAGCTGCGATCGTCGACCGCAGCGCCGCGTTCGTGGTAATTCGGCACGACGAGCAGCGAAGAAACGCGCAGATGATGACGCGCCAAATCCGTGAGCATGCGCTCGCAATTTTCGCGCGTGGAAGGCGCGACATCGTGCAGCGAGACGATGAGCGGAAGCGGCTCGCTCGCCGCGACGGCGAGAAGCGGAAACGCGGTCGCTGCCGTGGCCGTCACAGGTGAACCATTCGTCCGGCGGCGCGACAAACAAGCGCTAATCCACGCGGCCCATGCGCACGATCTCGGCGAATTCGTCCGCGCTCACCGGCTGCACGGACAGGCGGGAGGAACGCAGGAGCGCCATCTCTTTCAGCTTCGGCTGCCTTTTCACTTCGCCTAAGGTCACTGGTCTAACGAGTGGTGTTTTTGGCGCGAGATCGACCGCGCTCCAGGCGCCTTCCTCCGCGGCTTGGTCCGGGTAAGCGGTGCGCGCGACCTGCGCAATTCCAACCACCGCCTTCTCCGTCACACTGTGATAGAAGAGGACTTCATCGCCGACCTGCATGGCGCGGAGG
>JALYXP010000064.1 GCA_030947045.1 Verrucomicrobiota bacterium
CCGGCTTCTCGATATTTTAACGGACGAGGCGGCAGGTCTTCGAATCGTTGTTTCGCGACTTGGCGCGGAGATCGTCAGCCTCGCGCGACGTGATGCGCACGGTGAATGGATCGGCTTTCTCCATCGCGATGGTGACCTAACGAAACCTGAAACGGGCTGGGCTAATCACGCGACGGTGATGGGGTATTTCCTGCATCGTCTGAAGGATGGCCACAGTCTCTACCGCGGGAAACCGATCGAGGGCGGCACACACAGTTTTCTCCGCACGAAGGTGTGGCATCGCGCTGACGTGCCGGTCGACGAAGGCCGGCTGACCTACCGAATCACGCAGGCGGACTACAGCGTGCTGGAATATCCGCTCAACGTCTCGTTAGACCTGACCTATGAACTCACAAAGGACGCGTTGCGCGTTACCTTTGATTTCCACAATCACGAACCGGCACTGACCGCGCATCTTGAGTTCGGACTGCATCCGGGGTTCGCGGCCACGCGCTTCGCTTCGTTCAAACTTGAGATGCCAGCGGGTACTTACCGGAGGCACTTCTCACCGGACAACTACCTGTCGGAAGAGACGCAGGAGATCGAGTTTCGCGGCGGCGAGATGCCGTTCGCACGCGAAAAATTGCCCGGCTCATACATCCTGGAGTTCGTTGATGTGCCGGATCGCGCTTTCATCTACTCGGACGAAGCGAGCAGTCGCGCCGTGACAATCGATTTAGCAGGCGTGCCGTATGTAACACTCTGGTCGGACGGCGGCCCGTTTCTCTGCGTGGAGCCATGCTGGGGACTCACCGATCATCATCGGCAACGCGCCTTCGAGAATAAAGAAGGTATCCAGCAAATCGCTGCCGGCGGCCGGCTTAGCGCGAGCTTTATGATGTCGCCGCAATTGATTGCAGCTCGTTAGGCGATGACAGCTTCCCTTCGCGCGCTGCTCAATGGCACGGTCGACTACGCCGGCCTGTTTCCGCCGGCGAGCCTCGCGCTCGAGCCGGCGTTAGCGAACTACTCCGCCTATGTCCGCAGCGCAGACGCCTGGATGCTTGGCGCATTCGTGTTGCCGCTCGCGAAATTCGACGAAGCGTCGGCCGATCTGCGCGGCTTCGATGTTGAAAACCGGCTGCAGGTATCGGCATTAGGAGCGAAAACGGACACGCCGGCGGAGTTTATCACAGCGGTCGAGCGAGCAGGGGAGACGATCAAAACTTTCGGCGCGCAACATGGCGCGTTTGCGGGCGTGACGCAGCTGGAAATGCCGCTGGCGACACGACCGGGCGCCACGATCGGCGCAGCCTATGACGCGCTGAACGGCATCGACATTCCGGTCTTCTGGGAAGCACCGGCTGACGCTGCGGAGCGGACGATCGTCGCGCTGGCGGAGCATCGCAACGAAACAGCGGCGGCACAGTTTGGCTTCAAGCTGCGGACCGGAGGAGTGGTCCCCGCCGCATTTCCATCATCGGTTCAAATCGCGCGCGCACTGGTTGCGGCTGTGCACCAGCACGTGCCGATCAAGTTCACGGCCGGGCTGCACCATCCCGTGCGGCTGTTCCACAGCTCGGTCCAGACGACGATGCATGGCTTCCTGAACGTGCTCGGCGCGGGCGTGCTCGCGGCTGAGCACCAGTGGGACCTGCTGCAGACAGTCGCGATGCTCGAGGATGAGGACGTGGCGCATTTTGTCTTCACGGAGGACTCGTTCAGCTGGCGCGAGTGGCAGATTTCTACCGAGCGAATCCGTGAACACCGGAAGCTGGTCACGTCGTTCGGAAGCTGTAGTTTCGATGAGCCGCGCGAGGATCTTCGCGCGCTGAACCTTCTCTAGCATGGCTGAATCTCTCCGCTCTTTTATTGACGTCGCGCCCGACTCGCACTTTCCGATTCAGAATCTGCCGTTCGGCATTTTTAAACCGCGCGATGGTCGTGCGCGCGCCGGAGTCGCGATCGGCGATCAGATTCTCGATCTCAATTTCCTGGAGGCAAAGGGGTTGCTCACGGTCGGCAACGGGCATGTGTTTGCCGGCGATTCGCTCAATCTGTTTCTCTCGTTAGGCAGGACCGCTTGGACGAAGACCAGGCAGACTCTTCAACATCTGCTCGCCCGTGATACTCCCGATTTGCGCGACAACTCGGAGCTACGCCAACATGCATTTCACGCACAGAAGAATGTGACGATGTTGTTGCCGGTCCGGATCGGTGACTACACGGATTTTTACTCCTCGTATCATCACGCGCACAACGTCGGCACGATGCTGCGCGGAGCGGATAACGCGTTGATGCCAAACTGGAAATCGCTGCCGGTCGGATATCACGGCCGCGCGAGTTCGATCGTCGCGTCGGGCGCCGATGTGCGTCGCCCGCGCGGTCAAATCAAACCACCGAACGCGGAGGCACCGATTTTCAGCGCGACGCGTGCACTTGATTACGAACTCGAGACAGCATTTCTGATCGGTCCCGGTAACTCGTTAGGCGACCCGGTGCCGATCGATCGCGCCGAAGAGCACATCTTCGGCATGGTGCTGATGAACGACTGGAGCGCGCGCGATGTGCAGACCTGGGAATACCAGCCGCTCGGGCCATTTCTGGCGAAGAACTTCTGCACCAGCATCTCGCCTTGGATCGTGACACTCGAGGCGCTCGCGCCGTTCCGGGAACCTTTGCCACCGCAGGACCCTGAGCCGTTAGCCTATCTTCACGCTTCGAAGGATTTCACTTTCGACATCCACCTGGAGGCGCGGCTGCAAACCGCGTCGATGGATGCGCCGCATGTTATCACGCGGACGAACTTCCACCATCTCTACTGGAGCATGGCGCAGCAGTTGGCTCATCACACCGTCGGTGGTTGCAATCTGCAGCCGGGCGACCTGCTCGCGAGCGGCACAATCAGCGGACCGACGG
>JALYXP010000065.1 GCA_030947045.1 Verrucomicrobiota bacterium
AACTTCCGTTCCGCCACTCCAGCTATCCCTGGGCAGGAAAAGTATTCCTACTACGTGACCGGCCTCTACAAGATCTTCGGCGAAGGCCTGCAGATTTACGGTGACGTGCTGTATTCGAAAACGAAGCAGGACAACGGTCTCGCGGCCGCGCCGTTTACGATCAGCACTTCGACGCGAACCCTCCCGAATGGAACGATCATCGCTGGCAATGGCCGCGATGAAGCGCAAGCCTCTGTGTTCAATCCGTTTGGTAACCGCCTTGGTTCGGTTCGTTACCGCCTGGTTAATGATCTCGGCCCTCGGCGTACGTTCTTTGATAAGGACTTCTACCGCTATGTGGCTGGGTTGAAGGGAGACTTTAACCTGAAGGATAACGCCTTCATTAGCCGGTTCGGCTATGACACTGGTATCGTCTATGAGCGTTTCGACCAGGATCGTATCGACAGCGGCGACGGTCGACGTGACTTTATCCGGGCTCTCATCGCGCCCGCCGGATTCACTCCGCCTACGGGCAGCATTGGGTTAGGGACTGTTCCGAACGCGAACCGCGGCACATTCAATCCATTCATTGGCCAGAATGCACCGCTGGTGGGAACTGCGCCCACTTACCTTAACGGTGTTCCGACAGGCCTGACGGCGCCATACAACAACGCGATCGCTGGACAGCTCTACACTGACGGCGGCTCGGCGTATATTGCCCACTCACTCTTCCGCGAGCGCGATTGGCTCGCTGATGCAAAGTTCAACATGCACCTGTTCCCAGGCCTCTATAATGGCGGCTTGGAGCTCGCAGCGGGTTACGAACATCGCGAGATTGCCCAGCAGTCGATCCCTGATCCGGTTCAGCTGACCAATCAACAGCTCGGCTTCAACCAGTCACCACGTTTCAAATACTTGCAGCGGGTCGACTCCGTGTTCAGCGAATTGAGCATCCCGTTCGTGACTTCCACGATGAACATTCCGTTCGTCAAGTCTCTGGAAGTCGCAGTGGCGTTCCGCTACGAGAAATTCCGGGATAAGGACCAGTATACGCATCGCACCGCACAGTTCGACAACGCGAATCCCGATGAAGACTTCGGAGGGACGCCTCGTGTGTCGCTACGTTACCAGCCGATCGCTGACCTGACGCTGCGTGCTTCTTGGAGCCAGTCGTTCCAATCCCCCGGCCCGGGCACGCTGTTCGCGCCAGTGACGCAGAACTTCCCGCAGCTCTTCGATCCGGTGAAAAAAGTCACCTTGCAGCCTCCAAACGGTGTCTCGCAATCCGGAAACGTGGCCGTAACTCCCGAGCTAACGGACTCGTACTCCACTGGTTTGGTTTACACGCCGAAGTTCATCCCCGGCTTTACGATGACTGCGGACGTTTACCAGTTGTATACGACCAACCTTATCCTCGGCGCCGCTGACTTCGCCCAGGTTCTTCTGTCATCAGGCACGGTCGATCCGGACGGCAACTCGCTCCTCGGCGGTGGCCCTGCTCTCGGAATCAGTCGTGATGCGTTTGGGAACCTCGATGCAATCGACTCAGCGAACGGCAATGCCGGTGCGCGTTTGATTGAAGGTCTTGACGTGACGGCAGTCTATGAACTTCCAACCACTCGGTTCGGGAAGTTCACGCTCTCCGGTGGTTGGAACCACTTCTTCATCTGGAAGGCCGGACTTGGAGTTCCTGGATTTAAGGATCTCCACAACTTCCTGGGTGATTACAACAACGGCACCTTCCCGCTGGCTCCTGGTGGTATTCCCTTCAACAAGGCATTCCTCCGCGGCGAATGGGAATGGAAGGGCTTTGACTTCGTCGCGACGGGTAACTACGTCGGCGACTACGAAGATGATCCACAGTTCATCTTAGGCAACGACCAAGGGTTGCTGCCGGTTGATCGCCAAGGCACGCTTGCGAATCCAAACTTCCCATTCCATCATCGTGTCTCGGATTACGAGACCCTCGACTTGCAACTCGCTTACGAGTTCAAGAAACCTGAGATGCAGGCAGCAGCAGCTGGTTACTCGAAAGATGCCAAGGACGCGAAGAGCGCCATGTCATCGGTCGCAGGTGCGGATAACAGCAGCATCTGGCAGCGGTTGCTCTGGGATACGCGTCTCACGGTCGGCGTGAATAACGTCTTCGATCGCTACCCACCAACGGTGCTGGGCGCGTTCAACGACAACTACGACACGTCGAACTATTCGATCCGTAACCGTTACTACTACGTCTCGCTCAAGAAGAGGTTCTAAGCCGAACGTAAACTAATCGCAGAATAACAGGGCGGGCGGCAGAAATGCCGCCCGCCTTCTGCTTTTCTGGGGGCTTCTCTCGCAGAGCGAGGCGAAGCGAAAAACTCTCATCAGGGGAAGACCGAACAAATGTCGAATCCGCTCCGCGGCCGGCGCGACGCCACGCGGTAGCTACGCTACGGTTGCGAAGCCATCCACCCCGCTGCCGTTGCAGCGAAAACTCAGCCCTCGCTCCGTAAATCCTAGCCCGCTGGCTCGACCTTTTACTCGTTGTTGGAAGGCCGGCGCTGCTTATTCCGTTATTCAGTTCGCTTCAGGCGCGATGTAGCCCGCAGACCGTTTCCTTTACGTCGGCCCGTTCGGCCCGATGCGATACCTCCTTGCCGGGGATGATTAATGCCCTGGGGCGACCGAGCATTGTTTAAGCGCTTTGAGACGCGATTCACACTCCCACCGATCGCAATCGTTCTCGTCTGTGTCTGGTTCGCGATTTACGAAATTTATGCGGTTCAGTTCGTCGCTCTCGCGTCGGATTTAGCGCGGCATCATGCCGCACGCGCGCCCGTCGATTGGGCGCCCTGCTTTCTGGTTCCTTGGAGCGGCGATCTTGTCACCACTCCGTTTTCGCAGCTGCCTGGAACTCCACTACGATAGCGGTAGCCCGATCATTCCGCGGGTGGCTTTCGAGTTGTTCTGCCCTGCAAGGACGGCGTTGGCACTCGTGACAATTGCATTGTTTCCGGCACCCATTGCGTGTGCCGCGCCGGGATCAAGTCCGGTCAAATTATGCCTGCGGCTTGCTGGTCGATGGTTTCAACATCCGCCCACGATCCTGACTTCGCACAAATGCTCCGTATGACGGCCGCTGGTCGAGTCCTGCGGCTATAACACGCTGCACGGCACGAACACCGGCTGCTTCGGCTGGTTCGAATCAGTGGACGATCATGATGTTGCAAGGGCTCTTTTCGATGCGGCGGCTCGTGGGCTGCGCCCGCGCGGTCGCGACGAGGTGAGGGGACCGATCGATTATTCGACTGCTCTCTTCCGCGATCTTGGAAAGATCGGCTCGCGTCGCTCGTTAGCAGCATCGGATTCTGGTCGTATTACAAAAATGGTGTGCAGGACATTTTCGTCGGAATCGCGTCTTCGAGGTGTTCCCTACGTCCAGCACCTCTCGATCCTCGGGTCTATAATCGCAGCCGGGTCGAGCGCGACGAGTCGATCAAAGGGTTCATGCGTTTCGTCTTCGGGCGTAGTAGATTTTGCTGCGTCGTTGGCTCCCGCAACTGCGCTGACCGTAGGCTGACGCGAGACGATCGGCCGGTGGTCGCAGGAGGCTGGCGCGTCCGCGCGGTATTCAGAACGGGCTTTGAGTTGGCGACACGGTCGGATTCGGCCTTGCAAGACGGCGTGGTGTGAGCCGCAATACCTTCGGGGCTTGCGATTCTTTCACCGCGCGACGGCGGCTTGAGGTTTCACGCGAATGGTCGACTGCATCAGAAGTTTTACGCGACGGGATTGCAGTAAGTGCCAGTACATTCTCGCTCCACATTCGGCGTAGTACTCCCGCAGAGGACGCTTCGCTCGGGCATTTTTCCGCGGCTCTAGCCGCAGTGCGGAGCCTGCGCATGTGCTCGGATCGGTAGCGCAGCATCTGCAAAATCGGCAATGCGGCCCGACGCTCGCACCCCGGGCGGTGCTACCGGTTGGCTTTGAACGCTGTCAAACGCTGTCAAACGACGAGCGGTCGCCCGATTTCCCGAAGGTAGCACCGGCCGGATTCGATCAACATTGAGAGGACTTGGTGTCGGTATAAGCGTCTGAAATGGCACAAACACTGCTCTAGTAATTATAACAATATGATCTTCATCAGCATTAGGCCTTTTGCAGCCCAGAAGATGTTCGCGCTCGCTTTGACCATGGTTTGCCTCTCGACGGCTTCCTGTTTCGCGTAGGCAACACGCGCCGCGAAAGAGACAGCGGCTGAGCCGCGGAAGAACGTTCTCCGTCGAGAACGAGAAAGAGATCTGCGCAATAGACGTAAAAGTTTTTACGCGCGTGAATATTTCTATTGCAAAACAGGAAGGAAAGTCCTATTCTCATTTTTGTGGATATGGAAATTATGAAGACACTCACCTTGCGGTCTGCCAAACTCGGCACCATCTGCTCACTCCTCCTCGGAGCTGCTCCCGGAGCCTTCGCAGCCGATGTCGTGCTGCAAAAAGTGCCATCGTTTACGGTGGAAAAAGCGTCAGCCCCCACCGACGACGAAGTCGGTAGCTTCGCGCTGATCTCCTACGCAGCCGCTGATGCCCCGGCAACGGCGCGGGCGCTTTACGTCAGCTCAGGCAACGACCTGAAACAGGCGAAAAACATCATCGACGACAAGCCTTCGACGACCTACAACTTCGCGGCCGAAGACGGTTCGCCGACGACAATCATCGATCTCGGAAAGGCATCATCGGTCAAGCGCCTTTCGGCGATGTATGCGCCGCGCGCAGGCAGCATGAAATTTTATGTCATGGAGTCGCTCCCGGCTGGTGCTGAAAACATGCCGCAGTCTGTAAATTTGCCTGACGCGACGTTCGCCGCGATGAAGTCAGTCGGCAGCACAACCGACGACGGCACGCTGGGCACGGCTGCGGTTGAGTTCCCTGAGACGACCGGCCGCTATGTAATGGTGCGCTGGATGCCGGCTGCCCAGGCCGACACCTCGTTTAGCCTTGCCGAAGTGGCGGCTTTCGGCGGCCAGAACAATCGCTTGCTCGCAGCGAATAATTCCGGCCGCGAAGGAATCTCCGCGGAACAGCTTCAGTCGTCGGACGGTAAGACTATGCTGGATGGCAAAACGATGATCGAAGCGAAGGATATGCCGGGTGAAGGCCCAGCGGAGTCCGCGCCGCAGTCGCCGGGCGAAGGCCCTCCTCCGACCCTGCCGCAGCCGCCTCCGTTCACGTTCGTGCCGGTGCTCGTGCCGAACAGTCAGTAACCGGCTCACGATCCCTCTCAAGACCCGCCTGTCAGCAATTGCTGCAGGCGGGTTTTGCTTTTTTGGGAAATGCCGAGTCGGGAGTTGCAACTCGTGCAAAAGCGAGTCCGCGAAAGCGTCACGAAAGGCGATGTCCTTGCAGTAACAGCGAGGCTTACGATCGAGCGAAGTAGCCGCTAGAGATTATCGCGGATCAAGTCGAACACGGCAGTGCTCTCAAGCGTGCCGTGGAGCGTATCCCCATGGAGTCCTTCTGCGAAGACCAATACATCACTGGCGCTATTCAGCGCCGTCTCCGCGAAGACGGCGGCTGGTTCTGGATTTTCCGCGGGCGAGAGCGGGTTCTCCGGCGATTCCCTGCGCGTTTCTGAATGCTCGTTCGTCGCTTCGATCCGCGCCGCGCCGTAGGAAGCGACGCCTTTAGGCCCCGTCGCCCACGTAAGCCAGGGATCCCCGGTGGAGTTAACTCCGAGCATGGCGACTCCCCGATCCTGGCGGAAAGGAAAACCATTTAAGCTAATCCCGCCGATCGCGACGTCGCCGCAAACAATGGTGGTAGTTTTCGTTCCCGTGTAGCGCAGCGCGACAGAAACCGCGCGATCGAGTTCCAGTGTTTCGATGAGCGTCCGTTCGCCGCTATTGCGTTGCGCGGCACTACGCATCAAGCCGACATCGACGACCAGCAGATATCCGCCGGGATTGAATTGCAGCAGCTCGATCCCGCGACGCACCATCTCGGGAAGACTTGGCTGCTCGCTCCGGCGCTCCATTTCATCGGCGAATGCCATCTCAGCCGGCGCGAAAACGCCCAACAACTTCGGTCGGCGCCACCGCGGTATTGCATCCAATTCGGCTCGTGTGCGGACGAGATCATAACCGGCGCGCCTCGCATCGAGCAGCAGATCGCGCTCGTCACCGCGACGTCCTCCTTTCGATGGCGGCAAAAAGTCCGCGCTTCCGCCACCGAGCACGACGTCGATGTGAGCGTTTTCGACCAGCTCATGGGCGAGCGATTCGGTGTCGGTGGCTTCAGCGCTATGGGCGTAGAATGCCGCCGCGGTCGGTGCGGTGAGACTTCCGTTCGTCACCAGGCCGGTCGTCCGACCGCTCTCTCGCGCGAGTTCCATCAGGTTGATGAGTACCTTCCCGGTCTCATCGCGAGCAATCGCCCCGTTGTTCACCTTCACCCCGGTGGCAAGCGCGGTTGCCGCTGCTGCCTGGTCCGGCGTCGCGAAATCCGCCGAATAATTCTTCAGCTGCGCGGTATACCCCAACGAGTCGATCGCCAGAGGTGTGTCGGCGCCGCCATTATAAATCCGCGCCGCGGTGAGGCGCTCCGCCGTTAAGCCTTCGCCAATGAACAGGACGATGCCGAACGGCTTCTGCACCACCCAGTTTCGAAAATAAAAGACGCCGAACCCGACGAAGAGCGCGAGGCAGAACAACGCGAGCAACTGGTTGCGCCACTTCACGACGGCGATGTAGCCCCTCGGTTCGCGCGAAGTCAACGCAAGAACCTGCTTGTGCGCCGTCTCGCTCGCGGCAGATTCGGCGATCATGCCAAAGCCCGTGATGCTGCTGATCCGCGACGGCTGGGGTATTAATCCCGGCGGCCGTGAACAGCGCGATGCGAACGGCGATGCGACGCTTCTGTCGAAAACGCCGGTGCATGAGCAGCTCTATCACGACTATCCGTATGGCCGATTGAGCGCGAGCGGTCTCGATGTTGGCCTGCCCGCGGGGCAAATGGGCAACTCCGAAGTCGGCCACCTGAATCTCGGCGCAGGCCGGATCGTTTATCAGGATCTGACGCGTATCAACAAAGCCGTCAAAGAAGGCGAATTCGATCGCAACCCGGTGCTCGCGCAGCTGTTTGCGCAGGCGCGCGGCAGCCGCTTGCACCTGCTCGGTCTCGTCTCCGATGGCGGCGTGCACAGCCACTACGCGCATCTCGTCGCGCTGGCGAGAGCAGCGCACAAAGCCGGTGTCGTCGACATCATGGTGCATGCGTTCACCGACGGGCGTGACTCATCACCCACTGGCGGGGCGGGCTATCTCCGCACGTGCGAAGCCGAGCTCGCGGAGGCGGGCGCGCGTATCGCGACCGTCGTCGGGCGTTACTTTGCGATGGATCGGGATCGCCGTTGGGAGCGGACCAAGCTGGCGTGGGATGCAGTCGTCCATGGCCGCGGCAAGTATTGCGCTGGCACACCGTCTTTGGCGGTCGAAGCGGAATATAAACTGGGGGTCACGGATGAATTCATGCCTGCGCTTATCTTCTCGCATCCCGACGAGCAGCGCGTGCGGGACGGCGACGCGGTGTTGTTC
>JALYXP010000084.1 GCA_030947045.1 Verrucomicrobiota bacterium
AGGCGGCCTCACCGGCGCGCTCTTCCGCGAATTTGCTTTCACCCTAGCCGGAGCGGTCACGATCTCGGGCGTGGTCGCGTTGACGTTATCGCCGATGATGTGCAGCAAACCGCTGCGCGGCGGTCTCGCCGAAAAAGGCTTCAGCGGTTTCGTCAATCGCACCTTCGATCGCGTGCGCAATTCCTACGGTCGTGCGCTCGACTGGACGCTCAGTGTCCGGCCGGCTGTTTACGTCGCCTGGGCGGGCGTCTCGGTGATGGCGTTGCTATTCTTTAAATTTTCGCCCACGGAACTCGCGCCGACGGAAGACCAGGGGATCATCTTCGGCATTGTCGATCAGCCGGCGAACGCCACGCTCGATCAGCTGTTACCGTTCGTGACTGCGACGGGCGAGGAGCTGCTGTCGTTTCCCGAAACGAAGTTCGTTTTCCAGATCGCATCACCGAGCCGGAACATCGCCGGTCTCGCGCTGAAACCATGGGACCAACGCGACAAGACAGCCTTCGAATTGCTCCCGGCGGTTCGCCAAAAACTTGGGACGATCCCGGGTCTGCAAACGCTCGCGGTCATGCCGCCCGCGTTGCCCGGTGGCGGTAATTTTCCCGTCGAGGTCGTGCTCCTTTCCACGGCCGAACCCGCACAGATTCTCGATTTTGCGAAGCAGATCGTCGCGAAAGGAATGGCGGAAAAGCTCTTCGCTTTCCCGCCGATTCTCGACACAAAAATCGACCAGCCGCAGGCCGAGATTGTGATCGATCACGATAAAGCGGCCTCGCTTGGGCTGAACTTGCAGGATGTCGGCGCCGACCTTTCTGCGATGACAGGAGGCAACTACGTCAACCGCTTCAACATCGCTGGTCGCAGTTACAAAGTCATCCCACAGATCAAGCGCGCGGATCGGTTGAACCCAGACCAACTAAAGGACATTTACGTCACCGGGCCCGACAACAAACTGATCCAGCTGAGTAGCATTGCGACGGTGAAACAAAAAACCGTCCCGCGTTCGTTGAACCGTTTGCAGCAGCTTAACGCGGTCACCATCAGCGGAGTGGCAATCCGGCCGCTCGATCAGGCGCTGAAATTCATCGAGGACCAGGCGACGCAGATTCTGCCGAAAGGTTACACCGTTGATTACACCGGTGAGTCGCGCCAGCTCCGCACCGAGGGCAACAAGTTCCTGCCGGCGTTCCTGCTCGCGGTGGTGCTGATTTTCCTCGTCCTCGCGGCGCAATTTAACAGCTTCCGCGATCCGTTGGTAATCCTCGGCGGCTCGGTGCCGCTCGCGATGTTCGGCGCGTTGCTCTTTACGTTTCTGAAAATGCCGAACCCGAATATCTCTTCGTGGACGGATAGCTTCACGACCACGCTGAACATTTATTCGCAGGTCGGCCTGGTGACGTTAGTCGGTCTAATCGCGAAGAACGGAATTCTAATCGTCGAATTCGCGAACCATCTGCAGCAAACCGGGCTGAATAAAATCGCAGCGGTCGCCGAAGCCGCACGCACGCGGCTTCGGCCCGTGCTTATGACGACTGTGGCTACGATCTGCGGTCACCTGCCGCTCGTCTTCGTCACCGGCGCGGGTGCAAAAGCGCGTAACTCAATCGGCCTCGTGCTGGTCGGCGGGATGGCAATCGGGACGCTCTTCACGCTCTTTATCATCCCTTCGCTCTACGTTCTGATCGCCAAGACCCACCGTGGAGGAAGCGACAACGCAGACGAGATCGGAGCCGAGGGTGAAGAGGACGTCCCGGCCAACGCGCCGCAATTTGAGGAGCCCGTACTCGCGCGGAAACGCGCGGAGGACGCTGGTCCCGTTGAAGGTCACGGCACCTGGCAGCCAGCGTAGCCGCCACCGTAGTTGCGGCGCTATTGCTCGGTCGCCTTCGCAGCCTCTGCTTCAGCCTCGACCTGAGCTTTGACCTGTGGAGTGGGCGGTTTGCCGGGCGCGGAAATTTCCTTCTCGGTCGTTGCAATGCAAACAGCGTGCTTGCTCGGCTTTCCGCCTGAGCCGCAGCGATTCGAATAGACCTGCGTAAACTCTGCGCCGAAGAGCAGGATCTGGGATGAGTAGTAAATCCAGAGCAACAGAGTGACGAGCGAACTGGCCGCTCCGTAGGCCGTCCCGGCGGCGCCGCTACCGAGATAGAGGCCGAGCGCCCATTTGCCGACGAGAAATAAAATCGCAGTCAGCACCGACCCCACCCAGACATCACGCCATTCCACCTCTACGTCCGGCAGGTAACGGAACATCATTCCGAAAAGCAGGATCACGAGGATCAGATCGACTAGCAGATAGAGCGTGAACGCAAGCGCCGCGCCGCCGGGAAGCTGCGTCTCGACGTAGTGACTAAAGCCCTTCAACACGGCCTCGGCCGTCAGCGTGACGAGCAACAGAAAACAAACGCCCGCCACCATTCCGAACGAGAGAAATCGAATGCGGATGTAATCCCAAATCGCTGCTCCCGGCTTCGCTTTGACGCCCCAAATTGTGTTGAGCGCCTCCTGCAACTGCCCGAAAACACCGCTCGCACCGAACAATGCCAGCGCCACGCCGAACACGGTCGCCCACACACTGGCAGACGGCTTTGAGGCTGTCTTTGCAATGTCCTGCACGACTTGCACGCCACTTTGATCAAGCACGTAACTCATCTGCTCGGTGATCTTTTGCCACGCGCCGGCGGGATCCTTGCGGAAGATCATCCCGATGATCGCCAGCAGAACGAGGATCAGCGGCGCTAGCGAGAAGACCGTGTAATAGGCGAGCGCGGCTCCGAGCATCGGCGCCTTGTCTTCAAGCCATTCGTTGAAGGTCGTGATGAGGAGTCCCCAAAGATTTTTTGGAGCAAGAGTGCTCAGGAAGGATTTCTCCGGCGATGCCATTGCAGATGTATTCGTGCGCGCGTCAGCGCGAGGATGCGACAGGGATGCGCCTTAGTGGCAGACGCGAGCTGCCTTTCGCGCGTTAAGGAGTTGATGGACTGGATTCAACACCTGCAGTGGCCCGCCATGAGCGCGACTCTTATTTCGGCCTGGCTCGTCGCGGCGCAATCAAAGACGCGGCGCCGATGGGGCTTCTGGATCTTCCTGGTCAGCAACGCGCTTTGGATCGCGTGGGGCTGGCACGACCACGCCTACGCGTTGATCACCCTGCAGGTCGGCCTCGCGTTCTTGAATATCCGAGGCGTCGCAAAGAACGACACCTAACGAGTAGAACGCGGTGCCCTGCGGCTACAGCAAGCTGGAACCGAACGCGCCGGCTTCGCCGCGCTTCCACCGCAGCTCGGGCTTCAAGTTGATCTCGTTAGCCGGCACGTTAAACCCGACGGCGCGGAGCAGATACGAAACGCCTTCGCGGCTTTCCATCGTCTCCTTCAGGCTGCGCGCGAAGAGTTCGATGTATTCCTTGTATGATTCGAGCTCGAGTTTCCCTTCCGAGAAATGCTCTGCGAGCGCTTCGTCATGGTAGTCGATCAGCTCAATCAACGCGCGGCGCAGCTTTAGCCGCATCTCAGGATCGACGACGACCTTGAAGGGCGTCGCGCCGGGATCAGGCAGGGCTAGCGTCTTCTTCGCCAGAGACGTCGGAGCTGCTCCCGCCGCAGGAGCAGGCGTAGCGACGAGCTGATAATCGCGCGAATCTTCCATGGCTTAACTTAGCGCCGCATTGAAGCGGCGGCGGCTAAAAGAACAGCGGGATAATCAGGATCGCAACGATGTTAACGACCTTAATCATCGGATTGATCGCCGGCCCAGAAGTGTCCTTGTAAGGATCGCCGACCGTGTCTCCCGTCACCGCAGCAGCGTGCGCAGCCGATCCTTTTCCACCGAGATTTCCTTCTTCGATATACTTCTTCGCATTGTCCCAGGCGCCGCCGCTCGAGGTCATTGCGATCGCCATGAAGAGGCCGGTCACAATTGTGCCGACAAGCAGACCGCCTAACACCACAGGTCCGAGACCCGGCGTGGCAGCGACTGCGACCACGAACGCCACCGGCAGCAAAGCTGGGATGATCATTTCGCGAAGCGCAGCTTTCGTCACGATATCGACGCAGACGCCGTAATCGGGTTTGTCTTCCCCGCGGAGAATGCCCGGCTTCGCGGTCAGCTGACGACGGACCTCACGGACGACTGCACCAGCAGCCTTGCCGACGGCATCCATGCTGAAGGCAGTGAAGATATACGGTAGCAATCCACCGATAAAGAGACCGATAATGACCTTCGGATCGTTAAGCGAGAAATCGAAGGAGTATGCCCGACCGGTCGCGGCATAATGGGCGCGCAACTCTTCAACATACGAGCCGAATAGAACGAGAGCAGCCAGACCGGCCGAGGCGATCGCATAGCCTTTCGTCACTGCTTTCATCGTGTTGCCGACGGCGTCCAGATCGTCCGTCGTGGTGCGAACTTCCTTCGGCAAATCACTCATCACAGCGATGCCGCCAGCGTTGTCAGTGATTGGCCCGAACGCATCGAGCGAGATGATGATCCCCGCCATTGAAAGCATGCTCATGACCGCAATGGCGATGCCGTAGAGGCCTGCAAAATGATAGCTGAGCAGGATCGAAATCCCGATGAACGCGACTGGCAATGCGGTGGCGTGTTGCCCAATCGCCAATCCCGCAATGATGTTCGTGGCGTGGCCGGTCTCCGAGGCCTTTGCGATCTTCCGCACCGGGCGATAAGCCGTGGAGGTGTAGTAGTTCGTAATCAGCACGACCAAGCCGGTCAGCGCCAGACCAACCAGAGCAGCGGCGTAGAGCGAGTTCGATGAACGCGCGATGCCAGCGACGGTAATCCCGTTCGGAAACATCATGTGTGTGGCCGGCCAAAAGAGGATTGCCGAAACCAAGGCACTGGCCCCGACGGATCCCATCAGCGCGGTGGCCGGCTTCAGGTTCGACATGTTGACGAACAAAATGCCGATGATCGCGCCGAGGACGGAAATCCCGCCGAGCACGAATGGATAAACAACCGCCGCCGGATCTTTGCCAACGGTTAGCGCACCGATCAGGATCGCACCGATCAAGCTGACCGCGTAGGTCTCGAAAACGTCGGCCGCCATGCCGGCGCAATCACCGACATTGTCACCCACGTTATCTGCGATCGTGGCAGGATTCCGCGGATCATCTTCGTCGAGATTGCTCTCGATCTTGCCGACAAGATCGGCGCCGACGTCGGCTGCCTTCGTGTAGATACCACCGCCGAGCCGGGCGAACACGCTGATCAGGCTCGCGCCGAGCGCCACGCCCACAAGGCTGCGGATCGCCGGATCGTGGCCAATCCACTTACTCGCCAGCGTGTAGAAGAGGCCAACGGAAAGCAGCGCCAGGCCTACCACGAGAAGGCCCGTGACGGCGCCGCCGTTGAAGGCCACGCGCAACGCGGCTGTGCGTGAACTACTGGCGGCCTGCGTGGTGCGGACGTTCGCGAGAACCGCAATGCGCATACCGATAAACCCGGCTGCGAGAGAGCAAGCCGCGCCGATGACGAAGCCAAGGGCGATCGCTGCGCCCCCGCCTTTAGCGAGAAAGAGAAGGATGAAAATCACTGCTGCGATCGCGCTGATCGTCACGACCTGCCGGCGCAGGTAGGCCTTCGCACCTTCCTCGATGGCACCTGCGATCTCGCGCATGCGCTCATTACCAGCCGAGCGACTCGTGATGGTTTTGATGAGGAAAAAGGCGAAAACGAGACCCGCTACCGCGCAGAGCATTGAGAGCGTCACGCCAGAATCGAGAATCGAGAGAGCTAAAGGCATCATAGGTGGTGAATTGAAGTGGAGGAGGTTATGCGGTTTTACTTTTCCCGCAACGGCTATCTAGGCGCTGGAGCGACTGAATCCCGCCAGTAATCCAGCCGATTCCAGACACAACCCTAGCGGCGCTTAGTCCCCTCCTCTGGATGCGGCGAATGGATCACCACGAAGGATCAGATCTCGAAGAACGAACTTAGCCGGCGCAGGAAGGACGCGGTGTACTCCCGCTGCTTCGCGGCATTTGTGTCCGGCGCAACGGCTTCCTTAACGACGCCCTCGGTCTCTAGCGTCCGCGTAGCCAGCAGCTCGCTCAAGTGATTCAAGCATACCGGGGAATTCCGGAGCAGCTCGCCCATCACCCGTTTGCTGATCTCGATCACTTCACAGTCGTTCTCGGCCCGCACCGTGGCGGTGCGTGGTTCGCCGGTCAGGAGCGACATTTCGCCAAAGCAATCCCCCTGTCGCAGCACGCCGACGCGAATGAGCGCGCCGTTCTTTGTCACCGATACCTGCGCGGATCCTCGGAAGAGGATGAACATCGAATCGCCCTCGCTCCCCTCCTCGATGATCGCCTCGCCGCGGCCGAACTGGTTAATGTCGGCGTTCTGCAATAAGGCGGCGATCTGATCGTCATCGAGGCACGCGAAGAGCGGCTCGGAGCGGAGAATCACACCGGCCTCGACGTGGACGCGATCGGTGCTCGGGGCCGTCTTCCGCTCCACCTGCAGAGTGCGGATCGGGAATGGGATGTTGATCTTCTGTCGCTTGAATTCGTACCAGATGTTCGTTCGGATCGCGTCGCAGACGTCGTTGTAGGTCGCGTGCGTCGTCATCCAGAATTTCACGTCGTAGATGATCGCCGAGTCTCCAAAATCCTTCAGGTAAACCTTCGGCGGGGGACTTTGTTCGATGCCGGTTGCCTTTAGCGCGGCGCGGCGCAGCGCATCTTTCACGAGGTTCGGCGCGACGGAATATTCCGCACCGACGCTCACCCGCATTGCATGGAGCGCAGTCGGTGAGGTGAGATTGACGATCGTCTCCTCGACCATCTTGTTGTTCGGAATCTCGATCGAGACTGCGTCATTCGTGCGCAACCGCGTGTCGCCCCAGCCGATCTCGACGACTTCGCCGATGTGCTCGCCGACCTTGAGCCAGTCGCCGAGTTTGTAGGGCGGCCGGATCTGCAGCGACGCGCCGGCGACGACGGATCGCAGCAGATTTTGCATGCCGAATGCGAGGATAATGGCGACGACGCCCGAGCCGGCGAGCAGTCCCTTGAGTTCGGACTGCGCGTTGTAGCCAATGCTGAGCACGAGCAGCAGGACGACCAGGAAAATCACGGCCGCCACAAACTCCCGCAGGAGCCGTGGGATCACCTGGCCGCGACGCTTCTCGTAGTAGTAATCCCAGAGGTAACGGTTAAGGACGGAGAGGAAAACGCCTGTCCCGAGAAGCGCCAATATCGAGCCGATGTGTCCCTGCCACGGCGGCCGCGCGCCATTCACTGCGAGGGCGGAGTAAAAAGCGAGCGTCAGAGCGAAGAACTGGAAAATGAGGCCGAACCGCACCGCATAGCGGCGTTTCAAAAGCCGCCCAAAAGCGAGCGAGAGAAAGTAAACGCCGATGAACACGAGCGCCGCGGAAGCGTAGCGTGGCATCTCGGCGAGCGGGTTGAACATCGGAGCCGCGAGACTAGCAGCCGCCGCGGGAACGCGACAAGCTCCGCTTAGCCGTGTCATCCCGAGCGTAGTCGAGGGACCCCGTGGCAAAGCTTAAGGTAGGATGACGGAGTCCCTCGACTTCGCTCGGGATGACCGTCGTTCAACGCGGTGGCGCGAAGACCAGCCAGGCCCATCCCGCGAGGAAGCAAAGACCGCCGATCGGTGTGATCGCGCCGAGCCAGCGGATGTTCGTAATCGCGAGCACGTAAAGGCTGCCGCTGAAGATCGCGATGCCAGCGATTAGCAGGTAAAGCGCGCCGCGATTTTGCATTCCGTGCAACGCCAGCGCGAGCAGCGCAATTGCGTGCGCGAGGTGATAGAGGACCGCTTTGTTCCAGGCGTCGAGCGTGCCATTCGCTTCCAACGTTGCCTTCAGACCATGCGCTCCGAACGCGCCAAGCGCGACCGCAAGGAAACACAACGCTGCCGCAATGCGGAAGATCAGGACGTCCATAGCTACTTGTTCCCGAACAGAGGGTTCTCGCCGCGGGGGTTTAGATCCACCCGCATGTAGTTCGATTGGAAAAAGGTGTCCACGCGATTCTCGCTACTCCCGAGCGGGATCGGAATGTATTTCGTAAGCTCCAGCAGGCGCGTGACTGAGTTTTCGTTGGCGCGCTGGAGTTCGGCGGAATGCAGCGCTGCCGTGTGCAGCGTCAAGCGCTCGGCGAGTATCTCCACCGCGTGATCGCGCTGCAGTTCGAAAGGCGACGCCACGAACGTTGCCTCCACCCGAACTTCTTCCGCGACGCCTTCTTGCGCGGCCGCGTGACCGCTGCCTATCCATGACGCCAAGCCTAACGACAGCAGGGCAGTGACGCGGCTACGATTTGTCATTGCCCTATTAGCTTTGCATCTCCGCGCCGGAGTTGAAACAAAGTATCCTTTCCCATTCCACCCGTCACCAAAAGCCCCATTGGCGCGTCTGCATAATCCAGAGACCGAGGAGCAGGTTCGTCAGCGCGTGCGCCAAGACGCAGGACGAGAGGCTCTTCGTGCGATACGCGACGAGGTTGTAAACGGCGCCGGTGATCGCCGCCGCCGGCCAGTCCGCGGCGGAATGCACCAGCATGAAACCGACGGTCACAGCTGCGAAGGAGAGCCAGGAAAATGCGCCGAACGGCACCGTCGCAAAGCGTTCGCTAATGAAGTAGCGCAGCAAAAAGCCGCGCCAAAAAATCTCCTCCACCAGCGGCACGACGATCACGAGGCGCAAAAAACGGAGGAGCAGCAGGATCCACCACCAAGTCGGCGAAGCGGCTAACGCATCGGGATTATAGCCATCGGTTCGCGGCGCGAATCCCAAGATCGCCTGCGGTGAAATCCACAAGGCGAAAACGAACACTCCGATCGCCATCGTGAAGAAGAGACCTCGCGGTTTTCGTAGACCGTACTCGCGCCAATACCACCAGAGCAGAGCCGCACAGGTGATCGTTTGCACGGGAAAGACCCAGTATTGCGG
>JALYXP010000106.1 GCA_030947045.1 Verrucomicrobiota bacterium
CGGCTACAGCATGATGCTGGGTCCGCCAAGAGCGAAAAGGACAAGGTTGAGGCAGCTGGCAAGGTCGTGGCGCTGGAGCGGCGTCTGGAGCAGGAGATGGTCGAGCTCTACGCCGGCCTGACCCCCTGGCAGAAGGTGCAGGTCGCCCGTCACCCGGAGCGGCCCTACACGCTCGATTACCTGCGCTGGGCCTTCACCGATTTCGTGGAACTGCATGGCGATCGGCTGTTCGGTGACGACAAAGCGATGCCGTGCGGGCTCGCGAAAATCGGCCCGCACCGTTGCGCGGTGTTGACGCAGCAAAAGGGCCGCGACACGAAAGAAAACGTTCGTAGGAATTTTGGCTGCGCCTATCCGGAAGGGTATCGAAAAGCGCTTCGCGTGATGCGATTGGCGGAGAAGTTTAAGCTGCCGGTCATCGCGATGATCGACACGCCGGGCGCGTATCCCGGCATCGGCTCAGAGGAACGCCACATCGCGGAAGCCATCGCAGTAAATCTGCGCGAGATGATGACCTTGCGCGTGCCGATCATTGCTGTCGTGATCGGCGAAGGCGGTTCGGGCGGCGCGCTCGGGATTGGCGTCGCGGATCGCGTGCTGATTCTCGAGAATGCCTACTACTCGGTCATCAGCCCGGAAGCCTGTTCGGCAATTCTTTGGAAAGATCGCCGCCACGCGCCGGAAGCCGCCGAAGCGCTAAAGCTGACCGCCGATAACCTGATGCGCCTCGGTGTTGTCGATGAAGTGGTGGAGGAGCCCGAAGGTGGTGCGCATCGCGATCACGATTCCGCGGCTGCGCATCTCGGCGGCGCCTTGCGGCGAAATCTCGAGCGCGTCAAAGGCCTAACGACTGACGAATTACTCGAAAGGCGCTACCAAAAATTCCGTCGCCTTGGGAACTTCGAGGAAGGTGCGATCGCGGCTGCGGCGGTCTAGCCGTCATCCCGAGCAAAGTCGAGGGACCCCGTCGTCGGACGAGCGATATCGTCGTGAATTCCGCGGGGTCTCTCCACTCCGCTTCGCTTCGGTCGAGATGACCGGTTGCGTGCCTTTAAGTTCCTGCTAGCGCCCGAGCCAACGCCACGACGTAAGCTGTTGCCGGCCGAACAAATCACGAAACACAACCGCATCAGCCGTCTCGGGCGTGGCACCGTTGCGCAGCGCGACGACACGAATGCGAAGATTTGTCCCTGCTACCACCTGCGTCTCCTGACGGACAAGCTTCACGATCCGGATAGGAGTTCCCGAGCGCCTACTTTCCTCGCGCGCAGCGAAGGCGGCCGCGTCGCGGAACTCGCGTCCAGCGCCGGTGTGACTGCTGTAGCCGCCTGCCACCGGCTGATGTTTCGCACCGCTCTGATGACTCATCGGTGCGCACGCGGATAACGTTGCGCACATGATCGCCAACAGTGACAAACGTGAACGAATAGCCATCGCGAGCGAGCGTCGATCGCGCAGCGACGGTGCGCAAGTTAGGCGAAAGCAGGCGTTCGCCGAATCGTGACCGGTTTCACCCGGTAGCGAGCGGACCCCGTCAGCCCAGGCGGCGCTGGAGGGTAAAGAAAACGTAGCGCCGCATCGATGCGAAACGCCCACGCCGCTTCGGTGTGTTCGGCGCCTTCGTCTTCGAAGTAGTGCAGGTCGTCGTGCAGCCGCCAGCCCTTCTCGATCAGTCGATCGCGCAGCACGCGCGCCCGTTCCCAGCCGGGCTCATGCGTCCCGGTATCCAGCCAGATTTTTAGCGGCGGTCGCGCATCTTCGTTGACGGCATCAACGAGTTTGTAGAGCACGCAATCGTCCCACCAGATCGACGGCGACATCACGGCTAGGCGACGGAATGCATTTGGAAACCAGAGCCCGAGCGCCATCGTCGCGAGCCCACCGAGCGACGATCCGCCGAGCCCGGTGTGTTCCGGCCCGGTGAGCGTCCGATAGCGCGCGTCGATGAATGGCTTCAGTTCGTTAATCAGGAAGCTGCCATACTGGCGCAGCAAGCCCTTGCTCCGTCTGCGTTTTCCTTCCTCCAGCCGGCCTCGCGAAGGCGCGTATTCGTGGATGCGATCGCCGCCTGCATTCGCGACAGCGACGATGATGACCGGTTCGATCAGCTTGTCCTGCACGAGGCGCTGCGCGGTCTCATCGATGCCCCATTCGTTGCCGCCAAATGCCGTCGCCGCATCGAACACATTCTGCCCATCGTGCACATAGAAAACTGGATAGCGCCGCGTGCGGGAACGGCGATAACCCGGTGGTAGGTACACGAGCACATCACGGCGGTTCCCGAGGATCTTCGAGGCGAAGTTCGGGAGCTCCTGGATGTTGCCGGTGAGGGTGTGATCGGGCATGTCGCGCCTTTCAGGTAAGGCAAGGAGATACGCCTTGTCCATCTATGACGGACGTCCCGAACGTCGCGCTCGAACAGGAGGACATCTCTGGAACGCCGGGCGCAACATCGCAGCTGTCTGGCGCGGGGCGGAGAAATGCGTAGGATGCGATTCTCGTTATGAAAAAAATCGGAATCCTTTTCGGTCAGGAAAACAGCTTCCCGCCGGCGTTTGTCGAGCGGGTGAACCAGAAGGCTGGAGGCGAAATGCACGCGGAGTTCGTGCGCATCGACAAAGTGGTTCAGGGCGAACCGTGCGGCTACGACGTCATCGTCGATCGCATCTCGCAGGACGTGCCGTTCTATCGGGGATTCCTGAAGAACGCGGCACTCACTGGCACGGCGGTGATCAACAATCCGTTCTGGTGGAGCGCGGACGAGAAGTTCTTCAATAACGCGCTCGCTACTAAGATCGGCGTCGCTGTCCCGCGCACAGTGCTGTTGCCATCACATCAGGTGCCCCCGGACACGAGCGACAACTCATTTCGCAATCTCGCTTACCCGATGGATTGGGAAGCGATCTTCGCCTATGTCGGCTGGCCCGCGTATTTCAAACCGTTCTCAGGCGGCGGCTGGAAGAACGTCTACAAGCTGAATAATCCCGACGAATTCTTCCGTGCCTACAGCGAGACCGGCCAGCTCGTTATGATGCTGCAGGAGGAAGTGATCTTCGATATGTACTTCCGCTGTTACTGCATCGATCAGCGGAGCGTGAAGATCATGAATTACGAACCGCGACATCCGTTCCATTTGCGTTATCAGACGGACTGGCAGGCGCCGAAGGAGGTGCTCGAAAAAGTGAAGTGGGGGGTACTCCAGTTAAACGAATACCTCGGCTACGATCTCAACACCGTGGAATTCGCGATGCGTGATGGCGTTCCGCTCGCGATCGATTTCTGCAATCCGGCGCCGGATGCGGAAGTCACTTCGGTCGGTCAGGAAAACTTCGAGTGGGTCGTCGATGCCGTCTCCGACATGGCGATTCGGAAAGCGCGCGAGCACGTGCCCGGGCAGGATAATTTGAGTTGGGGCAAGTTCATCCAGGCTGGGGCGACGAAGCGCCCGCTGCACGACCTCGCCTGACGTTCACACCGGGGCGGAGGTAATCCCATGAAAGACCACGTCTTCACGCTCGGCATCGAGGAAGAGTTTGCGATCGTTGATCCGACGACGCGTGAATTGCGCTCCCACATCCAGGAGATTCTCCAGGAAGACGGCACGATGAAGCTCAAGGAGCAGATCAAGCCGGAGATGCACCAGTCGATGGTGGAACTCGGGACCGAGATTTGCCAATCGACGGATGACGCGCGCGGCCATGTGATCCGGTTGCGGAGTCACCTCGCGGAGCTCGCCGGAGCGAGTGGATTGAAGATCGCTTCTGCGGGCACGCATCCCTTCGCGCATTGGCAGGATCAGCT
>JALYXP010000122.1 GCA_030947045.1 Verrucomicrobiota bacterium
CTCGATTGTAGTTATTGCACCGAGTATGACAACTCGCAGCCGCATCCGCCGCTGGAAGACCTGAAGGCCTGGCTGCGCAAGATCCGCGAGCTTGGCACGATGCGGATCGCGCTGGTCGGCGGCGAGCCGCTGACGCATCCGGACATCGTGGAATTGGTGCGTTACTGCCGCGAACTTGGATTCGCCACCAGCCTAACGACTAATGGTTTCCTGCTGACAAAGGCGAAGCTGCAAGCGCTGGAAGAAGCGGGCCTGCAGGTGATGCAGATCAGCGTCGATCGGATGACGCCGAGTCCGGTGACGAAGAAGACGTTTAAGACGATTCTGCCGAAGCTCGATTACTTCAAAGACTCGAAGATCAGCCTGCATATCACTGGCGTGATTTGCGAAGACACACTGCCGGAATCGACGGCGGTATTAGAGACCGGACTGGCCCGCGGCATCCCAACCGAAGTTCGGCTCGTGCATGCTGACCCGACCAGCTTTTACCGTGTCCAGCGCGGCTCGCCGGCAGCGTTAAAAAACTTCATCGAGTGGATGATTCAGCGGAAGAAGAACGGCGAGAAAATCCATACGAACGCAGCGGTGCTGGATTACCAACTGAGCTTGCTAAATGGCACGCCGACCGATTGGACGTGCACGGCGGGATACAAGCTGTTCTTCGTTTCCGCGCAGGGGAAATTCTGGGAGTGCAGCATGGTGAAAACCGAGCAGCATATCATGGACATCACGCTCGATGATCTCTATGCGAACTACCGCAAAAAACCGTGCCAGGTCGGCTGCGGAGTTTATTGCGCGGTCAGCACTTCGTTGCTGGTCGAAAACCCCGCGAAGCTTGTCGGCAAAGAGATCGTCTCCCGCGCTAAGCGTGTTCCGGCGCTAATGCGAAACGCGTTCAGCACGACCCGCATAGAGCCAGCCGACGCGCACAAGGTGAACGGCGGCAGTGACCGCGCCCCAGCAGCAAAGCGCGACGAAGGCCTTGTCGGCAGCGCGCGCGAGTAGGCCCCCCGCGAAGATCCAGATGTAGATGTTCCGGCGTCCGCCGATCAGCCGCACGAAGCGGTCGAATGGTGCGACGTCGTCGAGATTGCGGCCGGTTAATTGTTTCGCGTGTTTCTTCGCGAGGCGGTCCAGCAGATCGCTCCCGATGAGGAGAAGTAGCCACGGATAGCTGCCGAAGTGGTAAGCGAGCGCCGTCCACCATGAGAGCTCGAGCAGGTAGTCGAGTGCGTGCTCGCGTTGCCCAAGCGGCGTCGTCTCGATTTTGACGCGGGCCTGTTTTCCATCAAGTCCATCGAGTACGCCGACGACCAGCGCGAGCACTGTTCCGGTGACAATGCTCCCCAACGCAAACAGGAGAGTAACGACCGCGGAAACGGTCGCGGTGAACAGAGTGATCTGGTTCGGCGTGACTGCGGTTCGGCAAAGGCGGCGGATCATCCACGTCTCGATCGGTGCATGAACAATCGCGGGTAGATCGAGCGTGCCGTTCTGCGCCGCGTCGAGGATCTGCCGTTCTGCTGAAGCCGACGCTTCGCTTGTTGTCGGCGCGGGAAACCAAACCAACGGAATCGAGCGCCGCATACTCGTGATGTATGAAGGTATCGCAGCGAGATGGAGCGTCTGGATCTCACCGCGTTTTGCTGCGATCGCGAGGCGATCGAAGAAAGAATCGGACTTTGCCGCTGCGGGCGCGACAGCCGGATTTATCAATGCCGCTGCGCAGTGGCTGCGATGATCGACAAGCAGCGTCGGCGTTTGCTGAGCCAGCAGCGCGGCGAGCATTCGCGCGTCGTAATACGCGGCTGAAATGACAAGGGTGCGCTTCCTGAGGGGAGGCCAAGCGCCGGCGAAGTTCAACGACACTTCAGCACGCGCCCAGGAAGGATTCGTGAGATGCGTGCGAATGAGATCCTGCGCGGCCGACACAATCGTGACCCTGGCGGTACCGAGCCGCTGCAGAATTCGAAGCAGCCGCTCCAAAATTGAAATGCCGCAAAGCTCCGTCAGGGCAGCCGGTTCATCAGCGAGGATGATAACATCGCAGTCGTTGTGTTCCATCGCGCGCCTCCGTTTACACAGTGCGGCCGCACGATGCACGGAGATCTGATCAGGCGGCCGGGTGAGTTTCGGATTGTGATCCGAAACGCTGCGTCTTACGATCTGTGTCAACGGAGCAGCGCGCTTCGTGCAACTGGAGAACTTATGAGCACATCCGCCGTCGCTGAGCCGCAACAATCGGGCACTAAACTAAACCAGCTCGAGCAGCTGAAGAAGTTCACGAAAGTGGTCGCCGACACCGGCGACTTCGAGTCGATCAAGGACTTCAAGCCGCAGGATGCGACGACAAATCCGAGTCTGATTTTCGCCGCGGCGCAAAAGGAGAACTACGCCCACTTGCTCGATGAAGTATTGGCGGACCGGAAGAACTCCGGATTAACCGGAGCGGCGCAGATCGAGGACGCGATCGATCATCTGCTGGTGCAGTTCGGCACGGAGATTCTGAAGATTGTTCCGGGTCGGGTGTCGACTGAAACGGATGCGCGGCTGTCGTTCGATACGGAAGGGACCATCAAGAAGGCGCGGCAGCTGATTCAGCTCTACGAAGATCGCGGGATCGGTCGCGAGCGGGTGCTGATCAAGATCGCGTCGACCTGGGAAGGCATCAACGCGGCCGAGCAACTGCAACGCGACGGCATCAAGTGCAACCTCACTCTGCTGTTCTCCCTGGCGCAGGCGGCACGCTGTGCGGAAGCGAAGGTGCAGCTAATTTCGCCTTTCGTCGGCCGTATCTACGACTGGCATAAGGCGGCGAACAAGCGCGATTACGTAGGCGCGGAAGACCCAGGCGTGAAATCGGTGCAGGAGATCTACAACTATCTCAAAAAGTTCGGCTACGCGACCGAGGTCATGGGTGCGAGCTTCCGGAACGTCGGTGAGATCATCGAGCTCGCGGGATGCGATTTACTTACCATCAGCCCGGATCTGCTCGCGAAACTTGCGTCCTCGAACGAGCCAGTGGAGCGCAAACTCGATCCCGAAAAGGCGAAGAGTGTCGAGGTTCCGCGCGTGGGCACCGACGAGAAAACGTTCCGGTGGCGGATGAATGACGACGCGATGGCGACAGAAAAGACAGCGGAAGGAATCCGGAAGTTCGCCGCCGACATCGTGAAGCTCGAGAAGATCGTCGCGGAGAAGATTCAAAAGTAGAGCGCCGCTGCAGCGAGGATGTTCAACATCGTCCTCGTCGCGCCGGAGATTCCGCCGAACACCGGGAACGTAGGGCGACTATGTCTCGCGACCGGATCACGCCTGCACTTGGTAGAGCCGCTCGGTTTCACGATTGACGATCGGCAGCTGCAGCGTGCCGGTTTGGACTATTGGAAAAAGGTGGATGTCCAGCTCTGGCCTACCTTCGGCGCATTGCTCGCGGCCATGCCGGCAAATGCGCGCATGTTCTTCTTAACGACGAAGACATCGCGTGTTTACCATAAACAACAGTTTCGGCCGGGTGATTTTCTGGTATTCGGTCGCGAAACAAAAGGCCTGCCCGAGCCGCTCCTAAAAGCGAACGAGCAGCGCTTATTGACTATCCCGATGCAAGGCACGCGCAGCCTGAATCTGGCCACGGCAGTCGCGATTGTCTTGTTCGAAGCCATCCGTCAGAACGCTGGGACCGCGGACGGAAAACTGGTGCAACTTTCGCCGGTCCTGCAGGTTGAATAAGCGCCGGCGCGCCATGGTCTACCAATCCAGTCCTATGAAACGAATTGCACTAACCGTCCTCGCGATGAGCCTTCCGCTCGCTAATTTCGCCGCTGCTCAAGACGAAAAACCTGCACCGGTCGATCGGCACAATGTGGCTCGCCGGCAGGCCCCGCCACAGCCTGTCCGGTCGATGCAGCCACAAGTTCGGCAGCGGCCGATGTCCCCTCGATTTCAGCAGCCGTCGTTTCGCGCGCAACAGCCACAGCAGCCGCGTTTCTCGCCGCGTTTCGATACCGGCGTAGCTAATCGGCCTCGGTTTGATGGACAGCGATTCAACGGCAACGGTCGCCGAGGCGGTGCTGACCGTCCAATCATCCCGACGGTTGGGGTCGGTGCAGATACTAACGCGACCGTTCCTACTTCAACCCCTGCTCCGACAACAGCGACGCCTGACTGGCGCAATCGCGGAGGCCGGGTGGGCGATTGGCGCAACCGGAACAAAGACAATGGCACTGCTGGCACCACGGGTGACACGGCGGAGTTCAGACGGGGCGGTCACCGCGGCTGGCACGATCGTCACGAAGGCGATCCGAATTTCGGACAGGAACACGAGCGTTATCACGAGCGCCACGATCGGAATTGGTGGCGGAACCGCTACAACCGCTTCGCTCTTTTCGGTGGCGGCTACTACTACTTGAACTCGGGCTATTGGTATCCGGCCTACGGCTACGACCCTTATTTCACCACGTACACCTACGATGCTCCGATCTACGGTTACAACGATCAAGATCCGGCGCAGGTGATGGCCGATGTGCAGGCTGAGCTCGCGCGTCGCGGCTATTATTATGGGGCGATCGACGGAACATATGGGCCGCAGACCCGAGCAGCATTGCTGCGTTATCAGCGCGAGAACGGTCTCGCGCCGACGGGGACGGTCGATCAGCCGACGCTCGAGTCGTTAGGCTATCAATAATCGCTGACGCAACTTCGGCGCGAAAGCCGCAGGCAAGTTTCCTGCCTGCGGCCTTTCGCTGGACGCGTATTGATTGCACCGGAGCGTGATCTGGCGATGCTGACGCCGATGAGTCAACCGCAGCTCGTGGCGACAGATTTGCGCCGCTCTTTCAAGATCGGTTCGCGCAAGATCGACGTGCTCCGCGGGGTCTCGCTCGCGGTAGAGCAGGGCGAGGCGGTTTTTCTGGTCGGCGCGTCTGGCGCCGGGAAAACCACGCTGCTTTACACGCTGGCGGGATTAGAGCGGCCGGAATCTGGTACGGTCGAATTTGAAGGTCGGAAGCTCTATCACGGAAGCGCAGGGTCACAGGCAAAGTTGAGGAACGAGAAGATGGGTTTCGTATTCCAGGGCTATTTCCTGCTACCTGAGCTGACAGCCCTCGAGAATGTGACGTTGCCCGGTATGATCGGCGGTCGCCCGGCTATCGAGTCCGCAGAAGCAAGCTTGCGAGACGTCGGCTTGGCGGATCGAATGCACCATTTGCCGGCGGAACTTTCCGGCGGCGAACAGCAGCGCGTCGCGATTGCGCGCGCCCTAACGAACGATCCGGACATTATCTTTGCCGACGAGCCGACGGGAAATCTCGACTCCAAAACCGGTGACACGATCATCGATCTGCTACTCGGCTTGGCGCGCGATCGGAAGAAAACGCTGCTCGTTGTGACGCACGATAATCGGCTCGCCTCGCGGGGCGATCGCGAGTTGCGGATCACCGACGGATTACTCGCATAGGTTCTGCGCTCCCGCGGTTACCGGGGATTTGCTGCTTGCGTTGGTGGGGAGACGACCGACCGTTTTTTGTGCCTACGAAAACGACTGAAGCTGACACGATGTTGATGGAGAAGGCGAAGGGAGAACCTTCGCCAAACGCCGCCGTCAAAACAGCGAACGAAACTAGCACTGCTGCGCCAGTCGCTGCCGCGAAGGAGCTGACGATTTACCTCGACGGCGAATATGTTCCGCAGTCTCAGGCGAAGGTCTCCGTGTTCGATCACGGTTTGCTCTACGGCGATGGGATCTTCGAGGGGATTCGCTTCTATAACGGGCGCGTCTTTCGTCTGGAAGAACACCACGACCGTCTTTGGGATTCCGCGCGCTCGATCTGTCTCGAAATCCCGGTCAGTAAGCAGGCAATGACCGAGGCGCTGCTCGAGACGATCCGTCGCAATGGACTGCGCGATGGCTACATTCGGCAGATCGTCACGCGCGGCGTCGGCAACCTCGGGTTGAATCCGGTCGGATGTAAGCGGCCGAGCATCATCATCATTGCGACGAGTATCGCTCTCTATCCGGAGGAAGCTTACCGCACCGGTTTGTCGATCGTGACCTGCGCGACGCGTCGCTCCGGTCCGGCAACCCTCAACCCGGCAGTGAAATCGCTGAACTATCTCAACAACGTGATGGCGCGGATTGAGGCGAATCTCGCGGGCGCGGATGAAGCGCTGATGTTGAACGACGCCGGCAATATCGCGGAATGCACCGCCGACAATGTGTTCATCATCAAGAAGGGCCAAATTTTCACACCGCCAATTTCAGCGGGCGCATTGCGCGGGATCACGCGCGGTGTCGTTTTCGATATCGCAGCTGAGCTCGGCATTCGGATCACGGAGACCGACATCAGCCGACATGATGTGTTTGTGGCGGACGAGTGTTTCCTCACTGGCACGGCAGCGGAAGTGATTCCGGTAGTCAAAGCCGACGGTCGTGTGGTCGGCACTGGAAAAGCAGGAGCGATCACCAGCCGCATGATCGCTCGCTTCCGCGAGTTGGTGCGAGTAGGTGGCACCCCGATCTATTCTTGATTGCTGCCCGACAGGTGCACCGGCGGAAAAGGTGCTGAACGAATGCCGGAACTAATGTTCCCCCCGGCGAAAACAGGTCTAACTTACCGACATGTTGTGTGACGTTTGCAAATGCAATGACGCGACGGTTTTCCTGACCCAGATCCTTGAGGGCAAGATGCAGAAGGTGAACCTCTGCGATGGCTGCTCGAAGGAGAAAGGCGTGCAGGATCCGACCGGCTTTGCACTGGCTGATCTGCTGCTTGGCATCGGTGCGGCAGAGGAGATCGAGAAAGGCGCGCCGACCGAGAAATGCACCGTCTGCGGCTTTACGCAGGCTGATTTTAAGAAGACCGGCCGGCTCGGGTGCAGCGCGTGTTACATTACGTTCTCCGAGGGACTTGGCTCATTGCTGAAGGCGATGCACAAAGGCACCGAGCACGTCGGTAAATTGCCGCAGCGCGCACACCGTGAAATTGAGCGCAGTGACCGCATGCGGACGCTAACCGAGAACCTGCGGAAAGCGGTCGCGGAAGAGAACTACGAAAGCGCGGCTTCGCTGCGCGACCAGATTCGACAACTCGAAGCGGAATTAACCAGCCACTCATGAAATTCGCGAACATTATGGCCAGTGGCGGAGAATGGCTCCGCGGTGAAGGGCCACATCACCAGATCGTGGTGAGCAGTCGCGTCCGGCTCGCGCGGAACCTCCGTCATCGCCCGTTCCCGGGTTGGGCCAAGAAGCTCGAGCGGACGCAGGTTCTCGACTTGATCAAACCGCGCGTCGAAGAGTTGCCGGAGATGCAGGATTCATTCTCTGAGCTGCTGCAGGATCTTTCCGCGCTGGAAAAGCAGGTGCTGGTTGAGCGTCACCTCATCAGCCGCGAACACGCGGCTAAGAGTGTGGGCAGCGCGGTGGTCATGAACCGGCGCCAAACGCTCAGCATCATGGTGAACGAAGAGGATCACCTGCGCATGCAATCGATTCGCTCGGGGTTGCAGCTGAAGAATGCTTTCAAGCTTGTTGATAAGGTGGACAGCACGCTCGAGGAGAAG
>JALYXP010000135.1 GCA_030947045.1 Verrucomicrobiota bacterium
CATGAATACGCATACAAACACCTTGGGCCAAAAAATCGGCGCACCCATCCACGATTGGACGCCTCCTTGCGCTCCGAGAGGCGAGACAATGACTGGCAAGCTGTGTCGCGTAGAACTCCTAGTTCCCGATCAACACGCTCATAAACTCTATGACGCAAACTTGCTCGATGCAGAAGGGAGACACTGGACCTATCTCCCCTACGGCCCCTTCCGAACGTTCGAAGAATATCAAGCATGGGCCAACGCGGCCTGCACCGCAAATGACCCGCTGTCCTATGCGATTGTGGATCAACAGACGGGCAGGTGACAGACAACATTAGGCTGATCGGCTGCGGGAGCATCTCAACATCGCTTACGAATCGCAAATGGTTTTGCGGCGACGCTACGAGAGGCCTTATGGGGCTCGAATCTTCGACGGCTCGGGCGAGACTTTCTTTAAGGCACGCACGAATCCCGGCAATCCGCGCGGTCCTTTCGTCAACAACAAGGACGTGGCACCCGCAACGGCTATCTCCCCATACTGTCTTTCGCGCGGAGACCGCGGAGGCGGGGTATCGCTCGCCGACAGCCGAACCAGCTACGGATTCGCCGTTGCAGTGGAAGTTCCCGTTGAAAGAAATGACCGCGCTATGTAGGAGCGGGGTTATGAAAATCAATCTGCGGGTCGTACTCAGTCTCTTAGCGATTATACTTCTTTCGAGTTGTTCCGACGTCCCACGGCGCAATACGCAATCGGAGCGCGCTTGGGCAGGCCGTCACCAAACCGGAACCAATCTATAGTTGTGGTATGTTTCCGCCCGAAGCTGAGCGCAGCGCATTAGCGCGCGAATGCGCTCTTAGACGAATTTAACTGTAAGATCCGGATAGTAACTCGATGCAACAAGGAAGTTCCCCGTAGTGCCTACGACGATGTGCTGAGGATGGTGTATTTCGCACGCATGTTGCACAAGATATGTCGGCATGCGGAAAGGCAGGCTGCGCGATGATTTCGTGGCGAACCTGAGCATTTATGCAGATGGATGGTGCGCCGATTTTCTCCGCGTCGATTATTCAGACATCAAGGCGCGCGCCCTGGAAGGAGGAGGAACCGACGACGAGGGAATGTTGCAGTGGGCATATAGTCACGGGCGACACTCAATGAAGGAGACTTACGTGTTTGGAACCACTTCATCACTAAGTTAAGCTGAAACGACGGATATAGTTCTACCCTGCAAGAGTTGAAAAGTGAAAGTGGTCTCAGGGGGCGTGACGACATCACGCTGAGTTTTTCGAGGTGGACGAAGGTCGGAGTCTTTAACCAGAACGTCGGACACTCTATTTGCAAAACGCGGTTACGTGCGGCGTAAGCATTGATTTAGCTGCATACGTGAACGGATTGCACCACGATTCCGAACTCGTCTCCGATTATTCTCCTATAAAGAATGGGTTATACCATCTCGAACGACGCGGCTCGGTTAGACCTTCGCGCTATCCACGCGTTTCTCGCTCGTTCGTATTGGGCAGCCGGAATAATCACGGCCAAACAGATCAGAGGATAGGTGCTTGGTCCGTCATTAAGGACATTGGTTGGTGTGCCGTGATGGACCGTCTCTGATAGGAGCGTCTTTCAAACCAAACGTTCCTTAAGCATACTACACGATGATAGATTTACGCTACGCGCTTCGCATGCTCTTGAAGTCGCCCGCCTCCAGCGTCGTTGCGTTTCTTGCGCTGGCGCTGGGGATCGGCGGCGCAACCGCGATGTTCGCTGTCGTCTATGCATTTCTCCTAAGACCGTTGCCATTCGCCGATCCAGAGGAGCTAGTAATGCTGCAGTCGCGCAGCACGAAGTTCGCTAGTGACGTTGGCGTCAATTACCTCGATTTCCGCGACTGGCGCGAGCAGGCGCAAAGTTTCTCTGACCTTGCGTTTTTCAACCTGCGGTGGAACGGCAACCTGCGGGCCCCAGACGGCAGCACACAAACTCTAAAGACAACCCTCACAACGACCAACTTGTTCTCTCTGCTCGGAGTTGCTCCAGCGTTTGGAAGGAGCCTTACCCCGGCTGACGATGAGCAGGCTGCCGCGCCAGTGATTCTGCTTAGCGATCGGGTTTGGCGAAATGCTTTCGGCCGGGATCCAGCGATTCTCGGCCGCGAGGTGCAACTGGACGGTACGATGCGGACGGTGATCGGCGTCATGCCGTCCGGCTTTCGCTTTCCATCACAAACGGATCTCTGGATTCCCGCAGCCGCGTTTTTCGGCTCGAATGCGGGCGACCGGACGTGGCGTGCAGATCAAGTAATCGCCCGGCTGAGACGCGGCGTGAGCATCGAGTCCGCGGCTACGGAAATGACTGTCATCGCGAGGCGACTCGCAGATCAATACCCTGAATCGAACGAGCAGATCGGCGCGGCGGTCGTTCCGTTGCGAGAGCATTGGACTGGTCCAGTAAGCAGTTCACTGGTGTGCCTGCTTGCTGCTTGCGCTGGCTTGCTGGTAATAGCCTGCGCAAACGTCGGTCAACTGCTTTTGGCGCGCACCACGGCACGGCGCGCAGAACTGGTTATACGAGCCGCGCTCGGTGCTACTCGTCTGCGCATTGCGGGGCAACTCTTAACGGAAGCCGCTCTGCTCGCTTTATTAGGCAACGCATTAGGACTAATCATGGCGTTCGCGCTCACGAAAGTCATTGCCGCTAGCATACCGGTGGAACTTCCATTCTGGATTCGTGTCGATGTGAACCCATTGGTCCTCGCCTTCGGAGCGGTTGTCTCATGCCTCAGCGCCATGCTCGCGGGATCACTGCCAGCACGAACTGCAAGCCGCATTGATCTTATTACTTCGTTGAAGCAATCTGGCGCGGGTAGCCGCAAATCGACAGCAGCAAGCGGGCGTATGCACGACCTGCTCACGGCCGGCCAGGTGGCGATGTCTGCCGTTCTCCTCATCGGAGCCATTCTCGTTCTCCGAAGCGCGATCAACTTGAACGGAACCTCCCCAGGATTCGACGCTCATGGCGTTCTGATGTTCGAAGTAAACCCCACCTACCGCGGCGATGAACCGACGCAAAAGCGCATGGACCGCTTCGCGCATTTACTTGAAGGGTTCGCCGAAGTGCCGGGAGTCGCAATGACTGCTTCGAATAATAGCCCTCCATTTGTGGAGCAGCGACCTTGGAATCGCTCCACCGTCAAAGCCGAAGGGCAATCGAACGATCAGCGGACCTCAAAGCCGCAGGTGAACTTCCAGACAGTGAGCGCGGACTACTTCCGATTAATGAGAATCCCGCTCCTGCGTGGCCGCGCCTTCGAACCGCGCGATCGTCTTGACGCCCGCGCTGTTTGTGTCGTAGGCGAAACGCTCGCGGCACGTCTTTGGCCCGAGCAGGAAGCCGTTGGCAAGCGCTTACTACTCGGTCCTCTGAGCGCGGAGGAAAACGACTGGATCACCGTAGTTGGAGTCGTGCGGGACGTGCGCCATCAAGGACTTGATCGTGCGGCTGGGCCGGATCTCTATAGACCGGCGTCACAGTTGGCGTGGAAGCAGGTGCATTTCCTGGTTAGCGCGGCGCAAGGAATTAATCCGATGTCGCTGGTACCTTCAATTGAGCGTCAGGTATCCGAACTAGATCCCGACGTCGGAGTGTTCAATTTCACACTTCTTGAAGACGAGGTGTCGAACGCTCTGTGGCAGCTCCGCCTGCGCGCGTGGTTGTTGGGCTTCTTTGCCACTGTTGCGCTCGTGCTCACCGCGACGGGCCTTTACGGAATCGTTGGGCACCGGGTCGAACAACGAACGCACGAGATTGGCATTCGCATGGCTCTTGGTGCGACGCGGGGGTCCGTTGTTTGTTGGATTTTGCAGACCTCGCTGCGACCTGTTCTGTTCGGACTAATTCTCGGCGTCGCGTCGGCGCTTGCTTTTTCGCATGTTCTACGCACGAGCTTGTTCGGCGTTAGCAATCTCGATGTAGGCACTTGTACCGCCGTTTGCGCTTTACTCGCCGCAACGGCGGTCGCGGCTTCTTGGCTACCAGCGAGGCGCGGCACTCTCATCGATCCGGTCGCAGCCCTCCGAGCGGACTAAGCGCGTCATGGCTAAAGCAGAGAACAAAACTCAGCGAAACCATGAGCAATTGAGGAGCGATTGTGTGTCGTCAGTATGGTAGCTTCTCCGCAATCGCTAAACACTGATTGATCAGATAAATTGGATCTGGACGGTCGCCCCCTTTTATTCTTCGCGCGCTCTGGTATCGTCCACTGTCTGGTCAACCTGGGATGCGAGAAATGGGAGTGGACCGTCCTTCAAGCGGCGAACCGCTCGGCCTCTTTCGTTTGGGCTGGCAATCACCCTAAAGTAACTGTAAGTTAATTCGGTTTGCCGCAAGCGATCGTCGCGGTGATATTCTTCTCTACTATAAGAAATTCAGCCTCTGACCTGTGCTCCACTCCACGAGGAACGACAAAGATATCGCTGGGATGTAATTCGACTTTGATCATCCCTTAAGTCGATCCGTAACTTCCCCTTGTGGACGAGAAATAACTCGTCTTGATCTTCGTGTTTATGCCAATGGGTAGCAACCAAACCTTTCGCCACGTTATATAGTTGTCCGTTAGCTTCGGCGACAATTCGCTGAGACCAATGTTCATTGACGCTACTTAGTGTTTCGACGATGTTAGACTTCTTCATAGATGGACGTGCAGGGCTCGTTCTTCGCAACGTGAGATCGTCAAAAGGGAAGGAAGGAGGGGACGACGCTGCCGTCAAGGCAATCGAGCAGAATTGGTGCATCTCACAGATGACGGGAGACGCAGACTGCGTCGCATCGACCATGAGCGATCAGTACGTCCACACTAATTTGCGCGGCGACGTGACAGGCAAGGCCGCAACGATCGCCGAACTAATGAATCGGAGGATCCGATACGAACGATTAGTTAAAGAGGATCTTAGAGTTGATTAGTGGAGCGATGCAGCTGTTGTCACCGCTCGGATGGTCGTCAAAGGTGCCTTTAGAGATTCAAACCGGGTCATCGACTTGAACCTCCTGGGTTACTGACGCGTTTATCCGTCACGAAGGCCATTGGCAGGTGGTGACGAGTCATACGGCACTCAACCAGCTAAGCCAGCGGCGGGTGTTGTGCAGGAGGCTGCTTCCGATTCGCACAGCGGGTAACCGCTAGGACAACATGCACCGCATCGGACGGTCCATAGCCGGTAGCCGCGGTAGCAGGTGATGAAGTTGCACTTCGCTGCACCTTCTAGCTGCGAACCAATTTGCTAACTCGCGCGAACAGTTTTTCTCGATTGGTGAAGAATAGAGGCGCGAACGAAGACCTGTCGTTCGGACTTAGTGTCGCAGCATCATAACGCCAACTTTATGCTAAAGTTGAGACCCACCTGCGAACATTGCAATATCGGATTGCCTCCGGACGCCACGGATGCTCGAATCTGTTCATTCGAATGCACCTTCTGCGCGGCCTGTGTTAATAACCTTCTTGAGAAACGTTTGCCCGAACTGTGGTGGCGGATTTGTACCGAGGCCGGTCCGCCCCGAACGAATTGGAAGGATGGCAACTTTCTCGGCAACAACCCTTCCAGGCCAGTAGTCACGCACCGACCACTCGATGTGACCGCGCATCGTCTTTTTGCGCTGGAGCTAAGAACTCGCTAGACCACCGTCGTTTTCCGATGGTGATCCTTGGCGCATTTTCCGGCGCTGCCCATCTTCTCGCAGCCGTCGGGCTATACGCACAATGGCCTATATAACTTTGGAACGAACGCGGGCGATTGCGATTCGGATGGCACTCGGTGCGCAACGCGGTGAAGTGCTCCGAATGGTTTTGCAGCAAAGCATGACGATCGCATGCATTGGTCTTGTGCTGGGACTAGCGGCGGCTCTTCTCGCCACGCGATTGCTCACAAGCCTGCTTTAAGGTGTGCACGCGACGGATCTGTTTGCCTATGCGACGGTAGTCTCTCTATTAGGCGCAACCGTTTCGTCGCCAGCTACATTCCCGCGCGCAATTCCATGAAAGTCGATCCCATCATTTCTCTTCGCCAGGAATGATGTCTGCAGTCTTGTTCTTCCATCGTCGAGAGAGGTCCCCCGCCCTTCCCTACCTGTTTATCGAGGCCTTTCTCCGGCCGCGGCCTCGCAAAAGACCGCCGGTGAGCACAGGCTAGCCAAGCCACAAGAAGATGGCGCCGAACAAAATGAATTGGACGACCACGTATCCAGCGTCAATCGCCGCAAGCATTAGACTGCGGCCGGCGAATAGGTAAGCGATAATATGGATGGAGTGACCACGCTAGTCCGATGGCAGCGCCAGTTCCCAGCGCCGTGCGGATACTCGGCTTCGCACCGACAAATAGGCCGAATACGACAGCCGCTAGAAAGTCCAAGGTAATGGCCATTCCGAAGAGAGCGGACCGCGGAACCCGTGGCTTGAAATCGCGGCCGACTCCTATCTCGCGCATCCATGGCTTGCTGAATAATGGACCATACCAAAGACCTCCAAGGACAAAGGCGCTGATAGTCGAGGCAATGACGCCATTCCAACTCATTTCAGGCATAAATTGCATTGGTCGGATAAGATTCGCCAACTTCCGAGACAGTCGCCTGCCACAGCGTCTGACCTCAAGCGTGGCTAGG
>JALYXP010000155.1 GCA_030947045.1 Verrucomicrobiota bacterium
AGAAGTTCGGCAACCTTAACAGCCTGCTCGGCTGGGGCCACGCGCGCGTGATCGAGAACCTGCTCGCAAAACGCCCCGATTGTCCGCGGGCGCTGTCGGATAAATTTGCGGACGCGCGAGTGATCGAGCGGTCGCTCTTGCAGCGCGGGCGCGAGATCAAGCTTGAGCAGCGCACGAAGGCGGAGTCCGACCTTGCCGTTGCGGCAGCGTCGATCATCGCGCGTGAGGCGTTCATCAGCTGGCTTGATGCGAAGGGCAAAGCGGTCGGGATCAACCTCGGGCGCGGTGTTTCAGCAAGCGTGAAGCAAACCGGTCGTGACCTGGTGGCGAAACACGGGCCGGAAATTCTCCGCCAAGTCGCAAAAGTGCATTTTCGGACAGCTCATGATGTCGCGCCGGAGCATTTTGCGGCGCCTGCCCCGCGGGCGGCGTGGCGCCGTTGAAGACGCTTTCGTCGACCACTAAGAACCTGTCGATCAGCGGCTTAAATCATCGATGCAGATCTGCGGCTTTACCGTCAGACAGCACGGAGATTGGTTTCGCGAATCCGAGGCAAGGTTCTTGCTAACTACTTCTTACCTCTTCGCCAGACCGTGGACACGCGCCTCCTTATCCTCAACGCAGACCCGGTCTACCAAGATCGCACCATCGCGATGTTCGATGAGATGGACAGCGTCGAAACACGGATCGTCCGATCGATGTCGGACGCAGTCTGGGTGCTGTTAGAAGAAAATTTTGACGGATTTGTCGTCGAGGGCGAACCCGCGATCGCGCTAGATCAGGCGACGAACGCACGGCAGCATTTCCCTTCGCTCCAGATCATCTGCCTCACGCCTGCCGGGAGCGACGATGAAGTCGCGCGGAAAGCGGCGCGTCAGAAAATCCAATATATCGGGGGCAACATCAGCGACCGGCAGTTGCGGCGCGAGCTGCACGAGTTCGTTCGCCTGCTCGACAGCGGCTCGGGCGCCGCGTCCGAAGGCGTCGATCCATGCCACTCGCTGATCGGAAATCTCAACCAGTTTTCGGCGGCGGAGATCCTGCAGATGAGCTGCCTGAGCCAACGGAGCGGACGTTTTACTTTCAAGTCCCGCCGGGGAAACAGCGAGATCTACCTGCATCATGGCACGGTGCGTCATGCGATCTTCAATCAGCTCGAGGGTGAACCGGCGGTCGCTGAAATTTTCCGATGGCGCCAGGGCCGCTTCTACTTTGAAGAAGGCATCATCAGCCACGTGCAAACAGTCGACCGTCCGTGGGCGCACCTGTTAATCGATAACCTGCAGAAGCTCGATGAGACGATGGAGCTTTCCGCGAGCAGTCATCCATGAGGGACAGAAATCTAGAAACGCAACTTCGGTTGCTGACGCTGCAGGTCGATAGCTGGAAAAAGCTGCACGATTTCATCACTTACGGGCTCGATAAGTCGCAGCCGATCATTTCCGCGGAACAGGAGCGGCAATTCACCGATGTGCGCTCCAATCTGTTGCAGGAAACCGAACATTCTTTCCGCGAACTCGGGATTCTCGGCGAGCTCTCGGGTCGGGCGATGAACGTGCTGCAGCGCGGCGTCTCGATGCGCGGCGTCCGCGAACTCTCGAATGACGATGCGCGTCGCCTGGAAGCCGACTGGAACGCTGTTTTCACGAAGCTCGGCGTTCTGCAGGGCCAGCTGAAATCACGGCGCAAAACCCTCGCTGGCCAGACGGTATTTTCGCACTTCGTAAACCGCCTTTTCCGCGGCCAAGCTGCCGGTTACTAGTTCGTCGGCGGAGACTTAGCGGCGGAGGCCGATTATCGCTCCAGCCACTTTTTTTTGGGAAATCCTGCGATTCTCCCACCTAAAACAGTGGCGATAGGCGATGTAACTATTGGATATGGCCAAGCTCACTAAGCGAGACATCGTCGTCGCCATCAGCAACCAAACGGGGATGGTGCAACACGAAGTGTTTGAGGTCGTGCAGCGCACGCTCGATCACATCACCGACAGCCTCGCGAAGAACGTGGCGGTGGAACTGCGAAATTTTGGAGTCTTTCAGCCGCGCCTGACCAAGCCCCGAGTCGGTCGCAATCCAAACGAGCCTGGCAGCAGCTTCGTGATCCCGCCTCGCGCGACGGTGAAGTTTAAGGCTGGCAAAATCATGCGGCAGCGGGTCGAACAGCTCTCACGCGAGCTGAAGGACGCATCCGAAAAGCAGGACCTCACTTCGTAGGCTGATTCGAACGCCTTACGCGCGGCCGGCGCCGTTTGTCGGTTCGAGCTCGAGCAAATTCTGGATCGCCTGTTCCAGCCGCTCGAAATTGATTGGCTTCGTCAGGTGTTCCGAGAAACCCGCCGCATGCGCGCGAGCAACATCGTTCTCCATGCCGAAACCGCTGAGCGCGATGCCGCGAAGACGTTTGCTCGCGTGCAGCTCCTTCATTAGTTCGAAACCGGAGCGGTCTGGCAACCCGATGTCGCTGATGAGCAGGTCGAAGTCGGCGGCATTGGCGCGTTCGACAGCTTCGTCGGCTGAGTTCGCCACCGTTACGCGATAACCGCGGCGCTCGAGGATCATCTTCATGCCCAGGCAGGTGTCCTGGTGATCATCGACCACGAGAAGACGCGCGTTTTGCTGTGGCCGAGCGGCCCGCGCGCGCGCTGCATCGCTCGGGCTGAGCCGTCGAGCGGAGTCGGTCGGCGCTGGCTTGTCGGCGGTGTGCAAGGTCACAGTCACGGTTGCGCCTCGATCTTTCCCTTCGCTGAAGACTTCGATGCGACCTTCGTGCGCCTCGACCATGGCGCGCGAGATCGCAAGGCCGAGCCCGAGTCCGCCAAAGCGGCGCGTGATCGAGCTCTGGCCCTGCTCGAAGGCGTTGAAGATCTTGTCGATCTTTTCCGGTTCGATGCCGATGCCGGTATCGCTCGTCCGGATCTCGATCTTGTCAGCAGCGGGGTTGAACGTCTCGATCACGATGCGCCCGTGAGCAGGCGTGAACTTCACGCTGTTCTTCATCAAATTCCAAAATACCTGCTGCAGACGCGCCGGGTCGCCGTTCACGGAATCGTGCTCAGCGCGCAGGCGGAATTCGACACCGAGGTTCTTCGTTAAGATCTCCTCGCGGCAAATCTCATAAGCGCGCTGCAGGATTTCGTGAATACTGACCGGCTCAACGGTCAGCTGTAGCTTCCCTTTCGCGATCCGCGTGATGTCGAGCAGGTCGTCGATCAACCGCGCTTCGAGTTCAACGTTGCGGCGAATGACCTCAAGCGCGCGCCGCACCTCTGGCGTATCAGGCGCGCTCGCCTCCAGCTCGCCCACCATTGCAATGACAGGCGACAGCGGGTTGCGAAGCTCGTGCGAAAGGAGCGCGAGGAATTGATCCTTCGCGGCATTCGCCCCGATCAATTCCTGCCGCAGCGTGACATCGCGTGTTTTGTCTTCCACAAGGTAGAGCACGCCCTGGACGCGCTGCTCAGAGCCTTGCAAACGCAAGAGGTTCACGTTCACGAAATGCGTCAGGCCGGCCGCGTCCGTAAACGGCTGCTCGACCATTTGGAACGGAGCGCCGAATTCCAAGACTCGCTCGATCGACTCGACGGGCGCGATCTTTACCTCGTCGTAAGGCGCGTCATAGATATCGCGCGTCTCGCCTAAGCTGCCGAACTGTCGCGCCATCCGCGTGAAGGCGTCATTCGCCTGGAGGAAATTGCGTGAAGTCGGGTCGACCAGCGCGATGCCGCTGGGCATGTTGGCGAGGATTTTCTCGTTGAAGATGACTTCGCGCTCGATGCGCCGCTTTGCTTCGGCCTGACGTCTCGTGAATTTTCCGGCCAGCCATGCGCCAACTGCGGTGAGGAGGATCAGCCAGAGAGCAGGAAACGTGATCTTGGTAAGGAGATCCTTGACCGGCTTGTAGGCGGCCGATTTTGGCTGCTCTACGACGGCGGTCCAACCGGTCACATCGACCGGTGAGAACGAGTAGAGATTCTCGAATTGGTCGAGATGCCCTTGTTTCTCGTGCCGAATCTCCTCGATCAACTTGCGCGCGTCGCCGGAGGGCGGTTCGCTGTTCGCCTGGAAATTATTCGCAAATAGCGGTGTACCGTTTTGGTCGATCACCTGGCAGACGGATTGGTCAGCGAACTCGACCGACGAGAGCCGTCGTCCCATCCGTTCGATCAAGACCGAGACTCCGAGGTAACCGACTACGGAGCCATCCGCCGCGCGCACGGCGCCCACGATGTCTGTGGCCATGCGGTTATCGGAAAGCCGCGGGTGAACAGGAGAAACATATGCGCCCGGAACGGCGGCAGCCTCTTCGCGCCACAGCCCGGAATTAATCGCGCCGGCTTGCTCCAAGGGAACCGGCGGGAGCGACGCGACAATGCGACCATCCGCTGCGGCAATGAACATTCCGTCGATCCGCGGATGGGAGTAAAACGTCTGGCTGAGCCATCGCTGCGCGGCCGATTCAGAGTCCGCGCCGCTTAGAATTTTCGCGATCTCAGGCTGCGTCTGGTAGTATTCGATGATGCCGCTGGTGCGGCTGAAATCATCGCCAACGAGGTGCGCCATCAGCTGCACGAACGTCTGGCGATCGCGCAGGATCTTCGTCTCCAGCGTGTTCGTGAGGACGGTGTACGACACCACCAGCATCAGCACCGACGGCACCCAGCCGGCCAGGAGGAT
>JALYXP010000157.1 GCA_030947045.1 Verrucomicrobiota bacterium
GGTGCGGACCCGATTATCTCGTGGGCGCAGAAGATGGGCTTTGGCGCGAAATGCGGGATTCCGTTGCGCGGCGAAGTGGAAGGGCGCGTCCCTACGGACGAGTACATGCGCGCGACTCATGGCCGCAAATTGCTGAACGGCGACATCGCGAATCTGTCGATCGGTCAGGGCGACACGGAGGTGACGCCGTTGCAAATGGCGCAGGCGATGATGGTGGTCGCGAATGGCGGCACGCTGTTTCAGACGCGTCTGGTCCAACAGGTGCAGACGGTCGATAACGTGATTGTGACTGCGTATCAGGTGCGCGAGAAACGCACGTTGGCGATCTCCCCGAGCACGATCGAGCAGCTACACGAAGCGATGATGGGCGTGGTGAATGGACCGACCGGTACGGCGCATCAAGCTGCCCTGGATAACGTCGCGATGGCGGGTAAAACCGGCACCGCGCAATGGGGCCCGAAAAAGAAGGAACGTACCGCCGCGTGGTTCGCCGGCTTTGTGCCGGCGACGCAACCGCAGTTCGCGTTCGCGGCGCTCTATGAAGGTGACGTTGGCGCGAGTGTGCACGGCGGCAGTAGCGCCGCACCGATGATTGGGAAGATCTTCAAAGAGGTTTACAAGACGGCCGAGAAAACGAACGGCCGCGGGCGCCGCGCGGCGCCGGTCGAAGAGTCGGATAACTCGGACGATGAAGACGAAAGAGATTAGTCTCGTGCGGGCCGACTAGGCTGCGGCGGCCGGCTCTTCGTCGAGACTCATCGTCCCTTTATATTTCGGCGCTTCCGATTCGACCCCGAAATTCTCGCGATACAGCTCCTCGATTTGCGTGAGCTCTTCGCTCGTGAGGCGCGGTGTCTCGGGTGCTTTCGCGAATTCAATCACCTGCGCTTCTTCGTAGATGTTCGGCAGCGTCGAGGCAACGCGGTCGTCTGCGAGGAGCCATTGCAACGCCGCCTGGCCGAGCGTGCGATCGGCTGTTTCGAGAAAACGGAGACGATCCACCTTTTTAACGCCGTTCAGGAGCCAGCTGCGCGGGCGATGATTTCGGTGGTCGTTAGGCGGGAAGACAGTCTCTGGCGTGTATCTGCCTTCCAGCATTCCGGAAGAATGCGGCACGCGCACCAGGAACATTGTGTCTTTGCCCGCTTCGGACGCAGCGTCATGCATCGCGCGACCGGGATGTTGCTCCAGCATGTTGTAGATGTGCTGCACGCTCGTGGTGTTGCGCTCCCGGATGCAGTTGATGCCTTCGTACATCCAGCCGATCGCCGGGCCGAGTGCGATGCCGTGGTAACGAATTTTGCCGGCTGCTTTGAGCTCATCGACGACAGACCAGAGCGCGTCATCCTGGATCTGCTCCATGTGGATGTTGTGCAGTTGCAGCAGATCAATTCGGTCCGTCTTCAGCCTTTTTAACGCGCCGTCCGTCGCGCGACGAATCGCTTCCGGCGAGAAATCCTGCGGGATCTCGCGTTGGCCGCGGCCGCGGCTTTCGCCATGCGTGACGAAGTCGTAACCGACCTTCGTCGCGATCACGATTTCGTCGCGCTGCGTCGGAAATGCCTTCGCGATCAGCTCTTCGCTTAAGCCGTTGCCGTAAGTATCCGCCGCGTCGAAAAGCGTGATGCCGAGATCAAACGCCTTGTGCATCAGCGCGATCGCCTCGCCTTCGGTAAACTGGCCCCACCAACCAGTGGAGATGGTCCAGAGTCCGAAGCCGACTTCACTAACTTTGAGGTCGGTGTTTTTGTAAGTGCGAAATCGCATGATGAAGAATTTAACGTCGAACGCGGAACGCTCAACTTCGAACGCCGAAATTGGGCGTAGCAATTCGACGTTGGACGTTCGTCGTTCGTCGTTCGACGTTTCTCGCTCTGATGAGTTCTCATCCCGCAGCAGCGCTCCTGATCGTCGGCCACGGTTCGACCGTGAACCCTGACTCCAGCGCGCCGAGCCTTGCGCACGCCACTGAGATTCGACGGAGAAATCTCTTCGCGGAGGTGCAGTGCTGCTTCTGGAAAGAGGAGCCGAGCTTTCGCGACGCCTTGTTGTTCTTCGACGACCGCGCGATCCGAGACGTCTACGTGGTGCCGAATTTCATTAGCGAAGGTTATTTTACGCAGACGGTGATCCCACGGGAGCTTGAGCTGACGGGTCGCGTAACGGAGCGCATAAGCGGCCAGCGCTGGAACTACTGCGAACCCGTGGGGAATCACCGCGCAATGACCGAACTGTTGCTGCAACGCGCGCACGAGGTCGCACCCGGAGTGCCTGAAAACGAAACGAGCCTGCTGATCGTCGGACACGGCACGAGCTTGAACGACAACAGCGCGGTCGCCGCGAAACGTGAAGTGGAAGCGATTCGCGCGATGGGTCGTTATGCGCGCGTCCTCAGCACTTATATGGAGGAGCCGCCGCTCGTTTCCGATTGGGCGAAGTTGACTGAGACCC
>JALYXP010000215.1 GCA_030947045.1 Verrucomicrobiota bacterium
TCCTGCAGATCGCGCGCGAGCGTCGCTGGATTGCAGGAAACATAGACGAGTCTCTCGACGACGTGCGTTAGAAGGATCTCGCGTGTTGTAATCGTGAGGCCGGTCGCTGGCGGATCGACGATGACCGCGGTGTCCGCGAGATCAGATGCGCCAAGAAGGCGTGCTAACTCCCCATCGACGTCGCCGGATATATAGCGTTCGTGTGTGGCGGCCGTCTCCTGCGCGGCAGCGATGGCGTAGCGGTCCCATTCGATGCCGATGACGTGTTCGAACTTATCGGCAAGGCGCTTCGCGAAAAAACCGGCGCCGCAATATGCATCGATGAGAAGCTTTCCACCGGCACCAAAAAGATCACTGACGTGCTCTGCGAGCGCGGCGGCGACAGCGTCGTTGGTCTGCGCGAAAACTCGCGGGCCGGAATGCGCGCGCAGTGTGTAATGACCGTCGTGCGGCCGGCGGGTTCTGAGTTCCGCGAGGGCGTCGTTCACGCCGGGCGCTGCAATCGGGCATTGCTCGACGTCGATCAGGCGGTGCGAGTCGCGGCGGTAATATCCGACTGCACCCTGCTCGGCATGAACGGTGACACGGTTGCGGTAGAGATACTGAGCAGGCGAGGGGACGGTCGGCTGCATCGGCACGTGCTCGAGCCGCGCGATGCGGCGCAACGTCTGCTCGACCTGCTTCGATTTCGTGGCGAGCTGATGCGCGTAGCCGATGTGCTGATAAGCGCAGCCACCGCAGCGGCCGAAGTAGGGACACTCGGGTTCGACGCGATGCTCGGATGGCCGAAGGACTTCGCGCAGCTCCGCTTCGGCGAGATGTTTCTTTTCGCGCACGATTTCGGCCGAGACGTTCTCGCCGTCGATCGTGAAAGGGACGAAGACCGCCTTACCGTCGCGGCGGCCGACGCCTTTACCGCCGAACGCGATGTCGTCGATCTCTAGGTCGATCGCGCGCCTCGCGTCGGATTGATGCCGCGCGCTAATAGTGGCGCGTATAGGGGTACTTCGACTCGTTCCCGAGCTCCGGCGGGAACTCTTTGTAGCCGGCATGAATCCAATGCACGTCGCTCTCGAGCACCGGAAAATAAGTTCCGCGCACGGCCGGAATCGGCCAGGTGAGAATTTCAAAGATGCCGGCCTGCATCCGCATGACGCTGCGGCCGACGCCGCGGACGACCCCATAGCCGGCAGCGGCTGAGTTGCCTTCCTGTTCGTTCACTTTCGCGATCGTGGTGGGCAGCTCGGTGATGCCGAAGACGAGGTTCGAGATGCCCCGGCCCAACTTACGTGTTGGACCATAGTCGTTCGACGGCGGATCGTGGATGTCGGCGCGGCAGGTCGCCGCGATTCCAAGCAGCAGAGCGGCAACGGCAAGGCGTTTCATGAGCAGCGAGCTAAGCAATTTCATCGGTCGCAGGCAAGGATTCTGTTTTCTTCGGTCGATGCCGGGTGGCGCGCATGGAAGCGAAGATCGTAACGCTCAGCACTGTGATGATAATAGCGAGTGACGCCCAGTTCGGGAGGTGGAAAAATTTCTCCGCGATCATCTTCGCGCCCACGAATCCAAGCACGATCGCGAGCCCTGTTTTCAGGTAGATAAATCGGTCAATGACATGCGCGAGCACGAAGTAGAGCGATCGCAGACCCAGGATCGCGCAGATATTTGACGTGTAGATAATGAATTGATCCTGCGTGATTGCGAAAACGGCGGGAATGGAATCGACCGCGAAGATCAGGTCCATAATGTCGATCACGATCAGCACCAGCATCATCGGCGTCAGCATCCAGCGGCCGTCTTGTCGCACGATGAACCGTTCCTCGTGATATCCCGGGGTCACGGGCATCCAGCGACGGCAGAGGCGCAGCACGAAATTGTGTTCCAGATCCAGTTCTTCGCCGTGACTGGTCAGCATGCGAATGCCGGTGATGAACAGGAACGCGCCGAAGACGTAAAGGATCCAGTGGAAGCGATCGACGAGGGCGACGCCGAGCCAGATCATCACCCCGCGCATCAGGAGCGCCCCGATGATTCCCCAGACAAGGACGCGGCGCTGATGCTTCCGCCGGACTTTGAAGTAGGTGAAGATGAGGACGAAAACGAAGATGTTATCGACGCTGAGCGAGTACTCGATGATGTAGCCGGTGAAGAAATCGATGGCCGCGTCGGCGCCTTTCAATTGCCAGACGAGCAGATTGAAACTCAGCGAGAGCAGCACCCAGACGAGGCTCCAGATCGACGCTTCACGGATCGTGACAACGTGCGCTTTGCGACTGAACCCGAAGAGGTCGATCGCCAGCACCACAAACACGCCAACGTGGAAGGCGATCCAAAACCAGACAGGCACGCGGCGTAGCGTTCCACGCCCGAATCATGGGGGCAACCCGAGTTTGCCCTAGCCAAGCGCGGCGTTCACCGTAGCTTGCTCAACCTCAAATGGATGCAGAACTAGAGAAACTCGTAGAGGCCGGAAAGCTGACGGCGAAGGCGGCGGATCAGCTCGACAAACTGAAGCCCGGCACGTTTTGCCTGCACAAGAGCTGGGGCTTTGGAAAGGTCGCGGAGTGGAACCTGTTGCTGAATCAGATCGTGATCGATTTTCAGGGGAAGAAAGGTCACCCAATGCAGCTGACGTATGCTGCAGATAACCTGGCCGTGATCGCGCCGGAGCATTTCCTCGCCCGCAAGGCGACGAATCTTTCTGGCATCAAGGACCTCCTGAAAAAGGAGCCGGCCTCGATCGTGCGAAATATTCTAGAGAGCCTTGGCGGAGCTGCGACTCCCACACAAATCAGCCAGATGCTTATTGGCGATTTGTTTAACGAAGCGGAGTGGAAACGGTGGTGGACGTCGACAACAAAAACCCTCAAGAAAGAGGGCTACTTCCACATCCCGACGAAGAAGACCGAGCCGATTCAACTTCGCGCCGAGAAGGTGTCGCGGGCTGACGAACTGGTTACGTTTTTCAACCAGGCCCGGCAGCCCAAAGAGCAGGCGGCGGCGCTTGACCAGATCATTAAATTTCACAGTGAGTTTACCGATCCGGCCACGCAGCTGCAGCCGGTGATCGCCTCCATCGAGGAAGCAGCCGAACGTAATCGACGTTTTAACGCGGCGTTGGTGATGGAGCTGATCATCGCGCGCGATGATTTGCTCGAGCGCTGCCCGCAGCTGACGAGCACGAGTCCCGAGCTCACGCTCCACCGCGTGATCGCCGACGAAGAGGCGCGGCTCGCCACGATCCTGCCGAAGCTTCCGTCGGCTAAGGAACGCCGTGTCCTGCACGCACTGCCTGCTGCGCTCGGCCCGCAATGGTCAACGCGTGCGCTGCAATTAATGCAGTCGAATAACGCGCGGGCGGTATCCCAGATTCCGAAGATTTTCGCTGAGACCGGCCAGGACGCGGAGCTTCGCACCTTTTTACACCGCGCCATTCGCGAGCATTCGGCGACGAGCGAGACGCTCGTCTGGCTTTGCCGCGAGCGTGATGGCCAATGGCGCGATCTGATCCGACCCGAACTTCTCGGTGCGGTGCTTTCGGCGATCGAGCGCGATCAGCATAACGAGAACAGCCGCGGCAATAAGCTGCGCGATCTCTTGCTCGATGACCGCGAGCTGCTGCCCGATATGTTCACAGACGTGGAGCCGAGCGTGGCCCGCGACGGGATGCGGCGGTTGATGTTAACGCCGGTCTTCGACGAGCTGACGAAGCGCTCGCTGCTCGCGCGAATCATCAAGCTTTACCCCGAGCTCGAGAGCGTTATCACGGGCGAGCAGAAGGAAGAAAAAACGGAGTCGCTCGTAGTGTCCTGGAGCAGTCTGAACAAACGCAAAGATGAGTTCGAGGAGCTCGTGAACAAGAAGATTCCCGAGAACAGCAAAGAGATCGGTGTCGCGCGCTCCTACGGCGATTTGCGCGAGAATTTCGAGTTTAAGGCGGCAAAGGAGATGCAGGCGGTGTTGATGCGGCGGAAGCAGGAACTCGAAGCGATGCTGCATCGCGCGCGCGGAACGAATTTCGAAAATCCCGACCTCACACAGGTGTCGATCGGCACAATCGTGCGGCTGCGAGAAAACGCGACGGGCCAGGAAGAGGTCTATACGCTCCTCGGCGCGTGGGACAGTGATCCGGATCGCGGCATTATTTCGTACCAGACGGCGATCGGTCAGGCGTTGCTCGGGCGTAAAGCCGGTGACGTTGTCACCCTGACTGTAGATCAAGGCACCGGCGAGTTTACGATCACAGCCATTGACCCAGCTCCACTCGACATCGTCCCCGCGGAAAGTGCGCCTGACGAAGCAGTGACCGTCTCGTAGCCGCCAGATTGCGGCGCATCCTGCGTCTGGACAACTGAGCGGCGATATTGAAGATCGCTGCGTCATGAACGATCCGATCTTTATTGCGAAGGCCGAGGAGTGTCTCTATCTCCTGCCGAAAATGGCCAACCGGCACGGGCTGATCGCCGGTGCGACGGGCACCGGTAAGACGGTGACATTGCAGAGTCTCGCAGAAGGGTTCAGCACGCGCGGCGTTCCCGTCTTCATGGCGGATGTGAAAGGAGATCTCGCGGGGCTCAGTCAGCCGGGCGCTAACAACCCGAAGATCGTGCAACGCGCAAAGGAGCTCGGCATCACTGACTTTGAAGGGGAGGCGGTGCCGGTTGTTTTCTGGGACGTTTTCGGTGAGAACGGCCATCCGGTTCGCGCGACGGTATCGGAGATGGGCCCGCTGTTACTTGGGCGACTGCTCGACTTGAACGACACGCAGGAGGGCGTGTTGAACATGGTATTCAAGATCGCCGACGACAACGGCCTGCTACTCCTCGACCTGAAGGATCTGCGTTCGATGCTGCAGTACGTCGCGGATCATGCAGCTGATTTTAAGACGCAGTATGGCAACGTCTCCGCGGCGAGTGCGGGTGCGATTCAGCGGAACCTGCTTGCGCTGGAAAGCCAGGGTGCAGACAAATTTTTCGGCGAGCCAGCGCTTGATCTTGACGATCTCATTCAGACGCTGAGCGGACGTGGAGTGGTGAATATTCTCGCGGCCGAGAAGCTGATGCAGCAGTCGCCGAAGGTCTATGCGACCTTTCTGCTCTGGTTGCTATCGGAACTGTTCGAGCGGCTGCCGGAGGTGGGTGATCCCGAGAAGCCTAAGCTGGTGTTCTTTTTCGATGAAGCGCACTTGTTGTTCGCTGACATCGAGAAGGCTTTGGAGGAGAAGATTGAGCAGGTCGTGCGGCTCGTCAGGTCCAAAGGCGTCGGCGTCTACTTCGTCAGCCAAAATCCCCTCGACATTCCCGATGTCGTGCTAGGGCAGCTCGGCAACCGTGTGCAGCATGCGCTTCGCGCTTTCACGCCGCGAGATCAAAAAGCGGTGCAGGCCGCAGCACAGACGTTCCGGCAGAATCCGAAGGTGAACGTGGAAGCGGTCCTGACTGAACTCGCCGTAGGCGAAGCGCTCGTCTCGATGCTGGACGAGGACGGTAAGCCGACAGTCGTCGAACGGGCGAAGATCGTCCCGCCGCGCAGCCAATTAGGCGCGATCACGCCGGAGCAACGCCGCGCCATTATCCAAGGGTCAGCTATCCAAGGACACTACGAGCAAACGGTCGACCGCGAGTCGGCCTATGAGAAGCTTTTGGCACGGGCCGGTACCGTCGCTCCAAAGGCGCCTGGCATCCTCTCAACGGCTGGTGCAGAAACCCAGGCGCGGGAGTCCGCCTTCGGGAGAATATTTTCGGGCGCAGCGTCTGTCTTCAAGCCGACAGTCGGGCCTCGCGGCGGACATTACGACAGTATGGCCACCACTGTCGCCAAGAGCGCGGCGCGGGCGATCGGAAGTCAGGTCGGTCGGCAGATCGTGCGCGGGGTGCTGGGTTCCCTCTTCGGGGGCAGCTCTAGAAGATAGAGTTGCGCGCCCGAAGAGGGGATCGGAAGCCTACTTCTTCGCCGGGGACGAAGCTGGCGCGGCGGAAGCTTTCGTGTCAGCCTTAGCGCCCTTCGCAGCTTTCACCTCCACATTAGTAGCCATCATCGTGTAGGTGATGGTCACCCTGTCGCCGACTTTCATCTCCCCAGACGCTTTTGTGCTGGAGTCGCGCGCGATTTCCCAGCGCTCATCTTTGCCCTTCTCTTTTTGGACCACAATCATGCTGTCATTCATCTCCATGATTGGACCGGTCACTTGGTAAGTTTTTACCGGACTGGCGAGGGCGGTACTGCCCAGTGCTATAACCCCGGCCGCAATGATGTTGAACAGGCTGTTTATTTTCATGCAGCTATAGAACGCGAGAAATGACGAAGTATTCAAGCTTTTCGAGCGACCCTCGTGAAGCGCGCGCGACGGGGGCCGTTACACGTGATCGGCGTAGCGCGTTTGTTCCCCGGTCACGCAAGCGAGACCCGGTGAGCGAAACCTCACCACCAAAGAAAAAGCCCGACAGCTTCTTTCGAAGATGCCGGGCATAAATTCTGGCGACGTCCTACTCTCGCACAAGCTATACAAGCACTACCATCGGGGCTGCAGCGTTTCACTTCCGTGTTCGGAATGGGAACGGGTGGGGCCACCGCGCTATGATCACCAGAGGTCCGAGCCGGACCGGCGTCTCGGTGCTTCGCACCGACGCGGCTTCTCTGACGATCACACGTCATTTAATTTTACGAAAGAACCAGTCTGCTGATTCTCTGATATCTACATACAGGGACAGTTCCGCAATTTCTAAGGCTTCGTTTTATTATTAGAGTCATTCCCCTCAATTTACCGCCGCACCGGTCTTGCGATCGGCGCGACGGGTTAATTGAAAAGTAAATGACCAAGCCGAACGAGTTATTAGTATCACTTAGCTGAATACATTACTGCACTTACACCAGTGACCTATCAACGTGGTGGTCTACCACGACTCTTCAGG
>JALYXP010000242.1 GCA_030947045.1 Verrucomicrobiota bacterium
TTTCGACTTATGCAGACCTGTGCGCGGATTGCCTCGATGTTGAGCGAGATCGGCGCGGTCGAGCACGAGGATAATGTGTTTCGCGAAGCGTTTGCCTTTCACGATCGCGCTCTTTCACTGGATAGGACTGCCCTTGCCAAAGATCCACATAGCGTCCTGCTTCGGCGCAATTACGCCGGCGAGTTGGTGATGAGCGCTTACGCACGCGTCCTAGCTAACGAGCAGTTGCCGGAGGCAGAGGCGCAGTCCGACGAAGGGCTAAAGATCCAGGAAAACCTGGCCGGGGCCGACCCAGCTAATGCCGAAGCGCGGCAGGACCTTGCTTACACCTACTACGTCAATGGCAGGATTCGTCAGCTGCTAGGGGACGTGGTTCAGGCCGAAAGTAACTATCGGCAATGTCTGGCCATCCTGGAGCCACTGACTGCCGCGCACCCTGAAAACGCAGAGACCGCCTATGATCTGCAACGCGCTCGAACCGGTTTAGCTGAACTTGCGCAAGCTCATTGAATCGACTGCCTGCAGCGAAGACTAGATTGGCTTACTGTAAATTGTAAGCTTCCACGACCGCAACGCCGGTGGAGTCATTTACGCCACGAACCACCGCTGTGTAAGCACCAGGCACCAGCCTTGTCCGCGAGTTCTGCTACCCAAAAAAACATTTGCGGCGGAACCGGTCGCCGCGGTCCGCTACCTCCGCTTCGGAATGACACTGATGCTTCCGTCGGTTTCCAGCATCGCCAGGTGCACCTCCGCCGCCACCGTGCAGCCGCCTCCACGCAGCGCCGTCATCAGCTCATGGTGTGTCACCTTGGAGTGGTGCAATGCTTTTTCGAAGAGCTTCCCGTTATGGATCAGCACCTCCGGCCGGCCTTCCACCAGGGACTCGATCCGTTTGCTCTTGTAGGTCAATAACCCCAGCACCCAGTTTGTCCCCACCAAACTTACGGCCGAGATCATCCCGCCGATCACCGAGTTGTCGCCGCCGTTCATCGCATTCTGGACCGCATTGCTGAGCACCAGCAGCAGCACCAGATCAAACGGCGCCATTTGTCCGATCTGCCGTTTGCCCGTCAGGCGCAGCAGCACGATCAGGAAAAAGTAAACGACCATCCCTCGCAGGATGAACTCCCACCACGGCAGCGACATGACCCACATCCCTCCCTTTTCGGGCAACTCTGTCTGCGCTACAAGACAAACGCAGCCCCGCTTAGCTTTGTGGTAGGATCGAGCCGCGAGCGCTTGCTGGAGGCAAAGAATCTAACCGATGAAGAACGCCACGCTCACTAAAGCCGCCCGCGAAATCACCCCCGTCCGCCGCCTCGCGCGGCGCGTCTTCCTCGCCTTTCTCCTTACGTTCATCGCCGCGCGGGTCCTCGTCATTCTGATCATGACGCGCCGGATGCCGGACCTATTCTTCCACGCCGGCAGCACGCACGTGCACCATCTGAATTACGGCATCTTCATCCTCTCCGCCGTCGGCGCCGTGCTGGTTTTCGTGACCGAACCATCCGACCGACTGCGCAAGCTCTGCGCGCTGCTTTACGGCTTCGGGATGGCGCTCACCTTCGATGAATTCGGCATGTGGCTGCACCTCGGCGGCAGCTACTGGCAACGCGGCAGCTTCGACGCCGTCATTGTTCTCCTGAGCGTCTTCGGCTGGCTCGCCTTCATGCCGAAGTGGGAGCGCATGCGCTCACGGCACTGGACTGTCTCCGCCTTCGCCGCCCTTGCGGTGATCGCGTTTTACTTTCTCCTCTTCACTTCGGCCAAAACGATTGGCGATCGCTTAGGCCCTCGCCTCCAGGACATCGAGTCCTCCGGACCGCAGTAGGAGAGGCGAGACAGATCACCGCGTGGAAGTGAGGAGGAGCAGATGGAGCGGACTAAGAGCCACTACCGCCAAACATCCCGCCAAGTTTTCCTTTTAGCATCTCGGCAGCTTGATTCTCGGCCGCGCCCAATCCGCCGTTCGCGCCGCCGGAAATAAAGGCGTCCAGATGGGACGCGATGGGGGCCGGCAGCTTGGTTTTTAGAAACCCGATCACAGCCGTGACCGCTTGGGAAGCTTGCTCTTGGCTCAAACCCGTTCTTTGCACAACCACGTTAATCAATTCATCCATAGTGCTGATTGAATCAGTTGGTTAGCCACGCTGCCATTCCAATTTTTGTGGCGCGGCATCTGCATGGGGTGCTGCAATCGAGAAAGCGCACTTCGATCGCTGACTGGAGTTTAATCGCGTCTGGGGATCGTGACTCACCCCGGTAATTCCGGCAGAAACTCCCGCGCATAGCCCGCGGCGGCGACGCGGTTCTCGACGCCGAGGAGTTGGTAGATGTTTCCGAGGTGCTTCTTCACGGTGCCGGTGGCGATCTCGAGAATGAGGCCGGCCTCTCCGTTGGTTTTGCCTTGGCCGATCCAATAAAGCACGGCGATTTCATCGGAGCTGAGCTCTGCGAGCGCGGTGCTGGTTTCGTGCAGGCAATAGCAGCCGGAGTCTTTCCGGCCGCGGTCATGTTACCGCCGCTTGCCGAAGAAGCATTGAAGTGGCGCAGGATTCGCTGTAAGAGACGTAACCAAATGAGCGCTTGCCTCGATCAATTGGACATCCGGACTCTCGCCGATGCGAGTCTCAGCGAAAGCGACAAGCGCTTGGAGTTGCTCAATCAGGACCAGTGCGCCCCGTTCTACGAAGAGGCGCGTTCGCTGGAGCTGGAGTTACTGGCGATGTATCGAACGGTCGTTGTCTGCACTCGAAAAGAGGACGATCTCGCGGCCGTTTGCCGCTGGTGGACGGTGATGACGGAGATTTGTGATGTCTTTGCCAGCAGACTGAAATCGGTGCACGGGAAGCATCCACAGTGCGGGGCGAACATGTTCTATGATCAGGTCCTTGATCTCCGCAACAAATGTCGACGCCTGGCGGAGATGCACGCCTAGAGCAGGTCCTTTCGCGCGAAGACGTCGCTCGGCTCGCGGTTCTCTACGATCGATTCGCGAACGCGCTTGACCCGTTTGCGCCAGAACGAGACGAGGCGGAGCGGGAGTTCAACCGGGACATTCGTCAATGCTTCGACGTTGCCTCGTATCAAGTTCCAGAGATTCGGCAGATGGGTTTCACTCCCTTTCGCCGCGAAGTGGTTACCCGGTGCCGGAAGCACCTTCGGGCCGAAGGTTTATCACGCTAGGTCGACCGCGGCGGCGCAAAGCGTGCTGACGTTCTACGTCGCCACTTTGCGGATCTGGCAGAATTCTTCGTCATTGTGCGCACGCCAGTGACTCCGGCAGAAACTCCCGTGCATAGCCCGCGGCGCCGACTCGGTTCTCGACGCCTAGCAGTTGGTAGATGTCTCCGAGCCGCTTCTTCACAGTGCCGGTGGCGATCTCGAGGATGAGGCCGATCTCTCCGTTGGTTTTGCCTTGGCCGATCCAATAAAGCACGGCGATTTCATCGGAGCTGA
>JALYXP010000248.1 GCA_030947045.1 Verrucomicrobiota bacterium
GTTCGCTGCGTCCTTGCCTGCACCGCGCGCGCCGTCCGGGCGGCCGCCACCTTTGCCTCCGACGAGAGGTGCAATCGCCTGGATGATCTTGCCGGCTTGAACGCGGGACGTGAACTCCGGTGACACGGTCGCGACCAGCGCGACACTCCCCTCGCCCGCTCCGGCCAGCACGACGACGCCGGTGAACTGCTGCTGCTTCAGCGCGTCCGCGATAGCCTGCAACTCTTCGCCTGTCGCGGCGCCGAGATTTTCTATGATCGCAGGGATGCCGCCGATTTGCTGGGCCTTCGCGACGAGTTCATGCGCGGTCCCAACAGCCTGCTTCTGTCCCAGCGCCTTGATCGATTTCTCGAGCACCTTTTGCTGCACGAGCATCAAGTCGATCCGCTTCTCGAGATCGGTGATCGGCGAGTTCAGTTTCCCGGCGATCGAGCGGATGAATTCCTGATCTCGCTTCGCCTGATCGTAAGCGTTAATTCCCGCGACCGCTTCGATTCGCCGCACGCCCGCCGCGATCGCAGATTCGCCCACGATCCTGAACAACCCGATTTCGCCAGTGCCACGCACATGCGTGCCGCCGCAGAGTTCCATCGAATAGCCATTTAGAGCGCGCGCTTCGCCGCCGATCTGCACCACGCGGACGGTGTCGCCATACTTGTCGCCGAAGAATTGCATGATCTCCGGCCGACCCTTCACTTCCTGATAGGGCATCTCGATCCACGACACAGCAGAGTTCTCGACGATGCGTTCATTCACGAGCTTCTCGACATCGCGTATCTGCTCCGCGGTGAGCGCCGCATTGTTGAAGTCGAACGTTAGCTTTTCAGGGCCGACGTAGCTCCCCTTCTGCGCTGCATCGCGCGAAACCACTTCGTGCAACGCCCAGTGCAGCAGATGCGTGACGGTATGATGCCGCTCGATCGCGCGGCGTCGGGGAACATCCACCCGCACCTGCACTTCAGTGCCGGCGGCAGGGGGCGCAGCGGTGGCAAGAATGTGCACCGCATTGTTCCCCGCCTTCTGCGTGTTCTCGATGAGCCAACCCGTGCCTTGGTGCAAAAGCTCGCCCGTATCGCCCACCTGGCCGCCCATCTCGGCGTAGCACGCTGTCGTGTCGAGAACGACGCCGACTTTGTCTTTCAGCGTAACAACGTCGACCACACGCGCGGATGCTTCGGACGTGTCGTATCCGACAAACGTCGTTGCACCGGACGCAGCACCCTCCGCGAGCGTGATGCTCTCCTTCTTCTGCGCTGCACGCGCTCGCGAGCGCTGTTGTTCCATCAAGCGATCGAAGCCTGCAACATCAACGCTTAGGCCGCGCTCTCGTGCCATCAACTCGGTCAGGTCGAGCGGAAATCCCTGCTCGTCATAGAGACGAAACGCAAACTCCGCGGGTATCGTCCCGCTCACGTTTGCGACTTCCGATTCGAAAAGCGCGATTCCCTTGTCCAGCGTGCGATTGAACGCTTCTTCCTCGCGGCGAAGCGTTTCGCGCACGAGTTGCTGTTTCGTGGGCAACTCTGCAAACACATCGCCCAGCGTGGCGCCGAGGACGTCGACGAGCTTGTAGAAAAACGGTTTGTGAAATCCGAGCGTCCGGCCATAACGCACCGCGCGCCGCAAGATCCGACGCAGCACGTAGCCGCGACCTTCGTTGCTCGGCTGAATTCCGTCGGCAATGGCGAAGCTCAGTGTGCGGATATGGTCCGCGATGACGCGAAAGGCAACGTCGATTTTTTCCTGCTCGTTATCGCCTGTGCTGCCGGCTTTTGGCAACGTCGAGCCGTAATGTTTGCCGCTGAGTTTCGCGATCTCTTCGAAAATCGGGCGGAACACATCGGTCTCGTAGTTGGACGTCGGCTGCGAAAAATCGGAGAAGTGCTTCGTCCCCTGGATCAACGCTGTCACGCGCTCGAATCCCATGCCGGTGTCGACATGACGCGCCGGTAACGGGACGAACGTGCCGTCTGGGTTCGCGTTGAACTGGATGAACACGAGATTCCAAATCTCGATGCAGCGCGGGTCGCCCATGTTCACAAGCGCGCCCTTCGTATCACCGGCCGGGGTGAGGTCGATGTGCAGCTCCGAGCACGGACCGCACGGACCGGTCTCGCCCATCATCCAGAAGTTGTCTTTCTTGTTGCCATTCACGATCTGCACAGCGGGATCGAGACCTGCCTTTGTGAACAGCCGCGCCCAATGATCGTGCGCCTCCTGATCGAACTCGCTCGGCTCTCCGTCTCCGGGTTTGTAGACGGTCGCGTAAAGCCGTTTTGGCGGGAGTTTCCAACGTTCGACGACTAACTCCCACGCCCACTCAATCGCTTCGCGTTTGAAGTAATCGCCGAAGCTCCAATTGCCGAGCATCTCGAAAAAAGTGTGGTGATACGTGTCGAGGCCGACATCATCGAGATCGTTATGCTTGCCGCCGGCGCGGATGCATTTTTGCGTATCGGCGGCGCGCGGCGGCTGATACGGCGCGCTCTGCTGGCCGAGGAAAATCGGCACGAACTGATTCATGCCGGCGTTCGTGAAAAGTAGATTCGGCGAATCCGGCAGGAGCGACGACGACGGCACGATCGTGTGCTGTTTCTCGCGAAAGAAATCGAGGAAGCTCTGACGGATCTCGGCGGAAGTCATGGTGGCGCGATGACTATAGCGCGGATTTGCCCGCCGCACGCGCGCGTCGCGGCGCGGTCACGCATCTCTGCCTAACGACCGGGCGTGGGTGGCAAACCGATCCGCTTGGAACGGGCTTCGAACTCTCCCGCATTTTCGTTCCAGGTGTGGCTGGGATCGCCATCGAGCGGGCCCCAAAGCAGATGACCCGAGTGTCGCCAATTGTCGAGCATGATGCCCTGCGCGAAAGGTTGCCCGCGCGCGGTGACTACGATCACGTTGTGCTCCGTGTCGGTGCCCGCATCTGATTCCGCCCAATGCAGCTGCAGCGTCTTCAGCTTAAGCGTGTTTAGCCGCTTCAGAAGCTCCTCTGCAAATTGAAAGCAGTAGCCGTATTGCCGCGCTCCCATGTGGATGAGAAAGCTGTGAAAAATCGGCGACGAGCCCATCCGCCACTCGGCCGCAAGTTCGCGCCCAGTCGTGTACGAGACGGATGCCACCTTGCGCGCCTCGTTCGAATCGACGCGCGGTCCGAGCTGCGAGATTCGCGCGATTAACGCCGGATCTTCTGCCGAATTCGCGAGGACGAGTTGATTACGCACTCGCGCATCTGCCGACGCAGCCAGAGCCGCGAATGCAAAGGCGAACGCGAGTTTTTGAACGCGACGCAGGCGCACTATTTTTTGTCTTCGTCGAGCCGCGCCTTGACCGCCGTCTCGAGTTCTTCGTAGAGCGCCGGATCGTTCTTCAGCACTTCTTTCGCGGCATCGCGACCCTGCGCGAGCTGGCTACCCTTGTAGCTGAGCCACGATCCGCGTTTCTCGACGATCTGCTTCTCGAGCGCGAGATCGAGCAACGCGCCGGTCGAGGAAATTCCCTCGTTGTACATGATGTCGAACTCCGCTTCGGTGAATGGCGGTGCGACCTTGTTTTTCACCACCTTCACACGGGTGCGGTTGCCGGTGACGACGCCGTCGGTCTGCTTAATCGCGCCGATGCGGCGGATATCCACACGCACGCTCGCGTAAAACTTTAGTGCTTTACCGCCCGGGGTGGTTTCGGGGTTGCCGAACATGACGCCGATCTTCTCACGGATCTGGTTGGTGAAGATGCAGCAGGTGCGCGCCTTCGAAATTAGCGACGTCAATTTGCGCAGCGCCGCGCTCATCAGTCGCGCCTGTGCGCCAACTGTCGAGTCGCCGATTTCGCCTTCGAGTTCCTGCTTCGTCACTAACGCAGCGACCGAATCGAGCACGATCACATCGAGCGCATTCGACCGCACCAATGTCTCCACGATGCGCAGCGCTTCTTCTCCCGAGCTTGGTTGCGACACCAGCAGGTCGTCCATGTTTACGCCGAGCCGCCGCGCGTACTGCGGATCGAGCGCATGCTCGACGTCGATGAACGCAGCCAATCCTCCGCGCTTTTGCGCCTGTGCGATGACGGTCAGCGTAAGCGTTGTTTTTCCTGATGACTCCGGTCCGTAAACTTCAACGAC
>JALYXP010000273.1 GCA_030947045.1 Verrucomicrobiota bacterium
GTGCCAGCGTAAGTGGCGCACAAGTAACCATCGACCTGACCGCGGTGGCCAACGCGCGGAAAATCGTCCTCACTCTCTTCGGCGTTAGTGACGGCGTCACTACCAACGACGTCGATGTTCCCATGGGCGTGTTACTGGGCGACTCAAACGGCGATGGCGTAGTGAACTCCGCCGACGCCACCATCACACGCAACCGCTCCGGCCAAGCGACTGACGCGACGAACGTCCGCTCTGACTACAACATAGACGGATTCATCAATGCCGCCGATTCAACCATTGTGCGCGCACGTTCAGGCGATTTCATACCCGTCGCAGTGGTAGGAGAACCTTCCGATTTTCTTAAGCACCCGCGCTAGCTTGCAACCCAGCGCCGGCGCATGTAGTCGATGTAAGCCTTGGTCGACTCGTGCCGGTCTTCGAAGCTGCGCTTCTCCTTTGTCTCGCCCCAGAACACTTCGTAATCGCGGTTCGAGTTGAACGGCGGGTCGATATAGATGAGATCGACGCAGCCCTCCGGCAGCTTGCGAAGCTGGTCGAGATTATCGCCGCAGTGGATGACGCCGGTGTCGATGACCGCGGAGGGCTTAACGGTCACGCGGGACGTTATGCGACGGCAATCACTTGCGTCAGCGCGTAGACGTCAGAATCGGAACTGACTAGCGAAGCAAAAAAGACCGTCAGTCTGTAATTGTCGCTCGCTTCATGCCGAGCGGTAGACCAACAATCTCTTATTGGCCGCTTCTCCCATCCGGGATGTTCACTTACTCGATTCGGTTCGCGGTGCGTGGTCGGTGACACCGCTGCCGGCGAAGGCGGCGGTGGAGTTTTCTCGCCTGGGGGAGCCTCAGGCAAGGGAGTATTCGCTGTTATGTCGGCTTCGCCACCGGCTCGTGCCGCTCGCCGGTAAGCTCGTCTTTTCCTTTGTGGAATTCTTTCATTGCCTGCCCCAGGCCGCGGGCGCACTCTGGAAAACGAAGATCCACGAAGCGCGCGTGCGCGCCGCCGAGACGGCGCGTGTCACTCCCGCGCAGATGGATCGCTGGGCGTAGTCCGCTTAACTTCGAATCAAACAAATAAACGAGCGGAATTGATCCCCAGCCGACTGTCCGAAGAATTGATGCAAGCCCACTCTGACCGTCTCCAAGTTCGATTTTGGAACAGAATCGTGCATTGCCACCTTAACCAGCTGCGGTTCAGAAATTGAGCCAACTGCGGCGCGGAGTCGGTAACATCTGGCCACGTGCATGCTCCAGGTTCCGAAAAGATGAGCTAAGGGATTTTGGCGCGAAGCTCGTCGAGTTTTGTCGTATTTCCTAACTTCTCGTAGACCCTGATGAGCCGCCGTAGTGCCAGTGTCGTCCGCGGACTGCTCTCGCCTTGTGAGCGCCGGAGGCTTTCATAACTTACGAGCAAGAGCGGTTCCGCTTCGGCAAAGCGTGCCTCTATAGTCAAACACTCACCCAATGCACTCTCGGCAACCGCGACCCAATAATGTTCCTTTGGTAGCGACGCCGTGCGAATTTCGACTGCCTCGCGCAAAACCTTCTCGCCCTCTTGCGACCGCCCGGTTCTCACGAGGCTTAAGCCTTCAACAATCAGCGCAGTTGGATAATTGTCATAGTGCGGGCCAAAGCTTTCCCGATAGATCGCGAGTGCCTCAGCCACTTTGCTGAGAGCTTCTGCGTATCTATCTTGGTGGTAGAGCGATAAGGCTTGGTTGCGGAGGTTATCGCCCAACCACAAAGAAGACGGCTCAAGAAGTTTGCGATAGATGGCTTCCGCTCCTGCCAGGTTCGCATCGGCTTCAGCATAACTGCCTTCTTCAGCAAGAAACCCTCCTAAGACGGTTGAAGCGAAGGCGAAGTCCGGCGTATCGGTTTGTCGTCGCTGCCGATATTCGGCTACCGCTTCCTTCGAAGTCTGGATCGCTTCCTCGAACCGCCCCTGATCTGCGAGCGTCGACGCCAGGGTGCTTCGCGTGACGCCGATGATGAGGTAGCGCGACTCATCTGGTAGCTGGCGACTAAGAGCTAATGACTCTCGGAAGAGCGCTTCGGCTTCTTTCGAGTCACCTTGGGTTCGTCGCACATAAGCAAAGTTATTGACTGCATTTACGAGGTCGTACGGTTTGATCGTTCCCCTCCGTTGTTCCTGCCGCATTCGCGGCAAAATTTCGCGATAGAGCGCTTCCGACTCCGCGATCTTGCCTTCACTAAAAAGGAGTGAAGCTCGAATGTGTGAGGCCAGCAGCGATCTGCGATCTGCTTCTCCATAGAGTTGATACTGAAGACCTACGTATTCATAGAGATGTTTCTTTCCTAAGTCGGCCTTCCCCTGTTCGAAATAGTTAAAGCCTATAATCCGTTCTAATTCCGCTCGAATTTCCGGCTGGGTAGAAAACTCGCCGCTTGCTAACCGCTTGGCGGTAGCGTCCAGCACATCGGTCATTGTCGATTGTCGACTGTTATTGCGGGGCAGGTTCAAAATTGGGTTCGAATAATTGAGCATCTCTTCGAGAAAAACGTTGATGCTCTCGGCTTTCGCTTTTTGCTTCCGCGCCACCTGCGCTTCCCGAATGCTGACCGCGAGGCCGGCGACGATGGCGCAGCAGACAAGAACCGCTGCTCCCACCGCGACTTTGTTTCGCACGGTGAATTTAGAGACGCGGTAGCTGAAGGTGTCTTTCCGCGCAATGACGGGTCGACCATCGAGATGGCGCCGAATGTCATCGGAGAATTGCGCAACTGAAAGGTATCGCCGCGCTGGAACCTTTCTGAGCGCCATCAGGACGATATTGTCGAGATCGCCCTTGAGGAATCTTGGATTTCGAGCGACGGCCGGCGGAGTGCGTTCATCGCTTCTCGCGGTGCTCGTGCTGGGACGTAGAGGTTCTTGCTCGGCGATAACCCGGGCGATTTCGATCGGGTCGCGACTCTTAGGACGGTAAGGACTGTGCCCGGTTAGGATTTCGTAGAGAATAACGCCAAGGCTATAAACGTCGCTCGCGGTGGTGATGGCATCACCACGCACCTGCTCCGGGCTGGCGTAATCTGGAGTCATTGCGCCGGAAAGTGTCACTGGTGAAGCTACCTCTTCCTCTTCGAGGAGCTTTGCGATCCCAAAATCGAGTAGCTTAGGCTCACCGCTGTGAGTGACGAGGATGTTAGAAGGCTTTAAGTCACGGTGGATGACAAGATGCTGATGTGCGTAATGCACGGCCGAGCAGACCTTGCGGAAAAGCTGGAGGCGCGACGTAATATCAAGTGCATGCTTTTCACAGTACTTATCGATCCTTAGCCCTTCCACGTACTCCATGACGAAAAAGGGGATGTCGTTCGTAGTAACTCCCCCGCCGTACAGTTGTGCAATGTTAGGATCATTCAGGCTGGCAAGGATTCTTTCTTCATTGCGAAATCTCGCGACGATGGAGTCTGTTCCCGTCGCGGCACGAACAAGTTTCAGCGCAACCTTTCGCCCAAGCTTACTATCTTCCGCGAGGTAAACGTCGCCCATCCCGCCGGCGCCGATTTTCGATAGGATGTGATAGTCGCCGATTTCGCCGCGCACCTTCATTTCCTGGTCGGGAACTAGGATGCTCGCCATAAGATGAACCGCTGGCTCTTGCATGAAAGCTCGAGCTGGGCGTTGAAATTCTAAAAGTGACTCAACCTCTGCGCGCAGGGCGAGGTCGGAGCCGCAAGCCTCTTCAAGAAACGATGGCCAATCCTGTGGCTCGCGCTCGATTGCAGAAAGGACGAGCTCCGCCACTTTTGTCGCGCGGATCTCAGGCATGGCCTATTGGGCGCGATAATTCGCGGCAGAGCCATATTTTGGAAAAAGTCCAAGCGCGCAAAACAGTCTTTTCAGAGACTTGAAGAACTTCCGCGATTTCGTGCCCTGCCATTCCACCAAAGAACTTTAACTCCACCACCTCGCACTCCCGGGGATACTGGACGGCTAGCTTCGCCAGTGCCTCGTCTACTTCGACCAGATCGCTTGGCTGGGCCTGAGCTAACTCTCGCGTCTCATCTAGATAAACTTTCTGAAGCCTGCCGCCACGTTTTTCCGTGTTATGGGCACGCGCGTGCTGCACGAGAATGCGCCGCATGAGCTGGGCGGCCACCATGGAGAAATGGGCCCGGCTCTTCCAGTTCGCGCGCTTCTGATCGACCAGCTCGAGATAGGCTTCATGCACGAGTGCAGTCGCTTGCAAGGTGTGGTCCGCCCGCTCGCCGCGCAAATACTCGGCCGCGCGCCGCAGTAACTCGTTATAGACGAGCGGCATCAAGCGGGCCGGCGCGTCTGGCGCGCCTTCACTCCATTCCCGGAGAATCTGGGTTGCGTCAGTGTTCGTTGCTGGGTTCACCAACTCGTTTCCTGGACCAATCCTACCTTCTCCAATCTCAAACGGAAATAATTTTGCAAAAGGATGTCCGTATTGGAGTCACGAATCGCACGGTAGCTGGTGGAGGGGTTTGTCGTCAGACGCCTCAAGGGAATCAGGACTCCATCAAAAACGACAACGATGAAAAAACTACCATTCACCATCGCCCTGGCGGTGGCCACGCTCTTTAGCGCCAACTGCGTGAAGGCCGACGATTTCGCCTATATGTACACAAGCGGGGCCGAGTTTGGGACGATCGATCTTACGACCGGAGCCTTCTCTCTTCTCGGGAATTCGGCCGTGCCACTTGCAGGAATGGCCTTGGTAAACGGGACGCTCTACGGCGGTCTCTACGGGGGCTCAAACGGGAGGGGCAATCTGTATACCATCAATCCGGCAAACGGGAGCTTCACTCTCGTCGGTGCTTCAGGATTATTTTACCTAAGCTTTGGCTCCACTACGAGCGGGCTATATGCGGTTGGTTACCCGGCCGATCTCTACTCCGTCGACGCCGCCACCGGAGCCGCGACACTTATTGGGCCTACCGGGCTGGGCCTTACTGGTTTCCAGGCTCTATCAACCAACGCCAGCGCACTCTATTTTACGAGCGACTCGAACCTTTACACGCTTAACACCAGCACCGGCGCCGCGACACTGGTTGGGAACACGGGCGGCCCCCAGATCGGGGCCATGCTATTCGAAAACGGAAAGCTTTTTGGAGGTCAAGATTCTGGTGTTCCCCAAGTAGATACGCTCAACCCCGCCACTGGCCTCGCGACGAGCGGACCAGCCTTGACAGGTGCATCCGGATATTTCCTCGCACTCGCAGCCTTGCCAGCGGATCAAGCGCCCTACGCGATCACGACCCTGGCTGGTTCCGCAGGCGCAGTTGGTAGCGCCGATGGCACTGGGAGCGCGGCGCGATTCAACAGGCCTTTTGGCACTGCGGTGGACAGCGCGGGCAACGTTTACGTTGCGGATACCAATAACTCCACCATTCGCAAGATCACTTCGGGCGGGGTGGTAACGACGCTAGCTGGTTCCGCGGGCAATCCGGGCAGCGCTGACGGCACTGGCAACGCAGCCCGATTCAGCGGCCCCTATGGCGTAGCGGTAGATAATGCGGGGAATGTCTACGTGGCCGACTACTTTAATGACACCATTCGCAAGATCACCTCCGGAGGCGTGGTCTCGACGCTGGCTGGTTTAGCGGGTGTGGGAGGCAGCGCAGACGGTACCGGAAGCGCCGCGCGATTTGGCAATCCTCTCGGCGTAGCAGTAGATAGCGCAGGAAACGTCTACGTGGGCGATAGCTCTAACCACACCATTCGTAAGGTTACCTCAGGGGGGGTGGTGACGACACTGGCTGGCTTAGCCGGCAATCCGGGCAGTGCCGATGGCACTGGAAGCGGCGCGCGATTCAACCAACCTTCCGGGGTTACAGTGGATAGCGCGGGAAACGTTTACGTCGCCGATTACTCTAATCACACCATTCGCAAAATCACCTCGGGGGGTCAGGTCACGACGCTGGCTGGTTCGCCGGGCGTCGCAGGTAGCGCAGACGGCGCCGGAAGCGCCGCGCGGTTTCTGAACCCTGGAGGGGTGGCGATAGACAGCGCGGGCAACGTTTACGTGGGCGATTCCGGTAACAACACCATTCGCAAGATCACTTCCGGGGTAGCGATAACGCTGGCTGGTCTAGCGGGCACACCCGGCGGCAGTGCCGACGGCACCGGGAGCGCGGCACGGTTCTTTTCACCCTTTGGCGTCGCGGTGGACAGCGCGGGCAAGCTTTACATCGCCGATGAGGCTAACGACACCATTCGAAAAGGCGCGCTCCCGCAGGCACCGGCATGCACGCCACCGCCCTCGGATTTGGTAATGTGGCTGCCGGGCGAGGGCAATGGCAACGATGTGAGCAATAACGGCAATAACGGCACCCTGCAAAATGGGGCGACCTTTGCCTCAGGCTACGTCGGGCAAGCGTTTAGCTTTAATGGAACAAGCGGCCGCGTCGTCGTGCCATCCAATCCCTCGCTCGATCCCCGCTCGGGCCGTATCACCGTCGAAGCGTGGGTTTATCCGACAACGTTTAACGGCGGACAAGGTTCGATCGTGAATAAGAGAACAAGCGCGAACAACGCCGGTTATACCTTGGAAGTTACGGGCATTGGGACGCTTTCCTGGACTGTCTTTGTCGATGGAACTCCGCTTTCTGTGCAGTCCAATAATCCTTTACCTTTGAATACCTGGACGCACGTGGCGGGCACGTACGGAGGAACGGAATCGGCCGTTTATATCAACGGCCAGGCTGCCGGGCTTACCATCAGGGGCGGGACGGTCACTCCGACGACCGGCGATGTCTGGATCGGACAAAACATTGTTAACGCGAGCGAGTGGACTGGCTTGATCGACGAGCCAAGCATCTACAACCGTGATCTCGCGGTAGAGGAAATCCAAGCCATCTACAACGCGGGCCGCGGAGGCAAGTGCAAGCCGGCGCTAGAACTGTTCGCGGCAGTCTCGCGCAAGACCCACGGCACAGTCGGCAGCTTCGATGTAGGTCTACCGCTACCCGCCTTCGCGGGACAGTATGCAATCACTACGCTCGCTGGGCTGGCTGGCAATCCCGGGAGCGCCGATGGCACCGGCAGCGCCGCGCGTTTTAACCAGCCGCGCGGCGCGGCAGTGGACGGCGCGGGGAATGTTTATGTGGTTGATCAGAGTAATCACACTATTCGCAAGATTACTGCCGGCGGGGTGGTGACCACACTGGCCGGCTTAGCCGGCAACCCGGGCAGTGCCGATGGCACGGGCAGCGCCGCGCGCTTCTACTTTCCCGCTGGCGTCGCCGTGGACAGCGCGGGCGACCTTTACATTGCGGATGCTGGGAACTACATCATCCGCAAGATCACCTCGGGCGGAGTGGTAACAACACTAGCTGGCTCAGCGTTAAATCCGGGCAGCGCCGATGGTAGCGGCGCGAACGCACGCTTCGGCTTTCCATCCGGCGTGGCGGTGGACAGCGCAGGGAACATTTACGTCGCCGACACACTTAATTACACGATTCGCAAGATCACCTCCACCGGGGTGGTGACGACGCTGGCTGGTTCCGCTGGGAATGCGGGTAGCGCGGATGGGACCGGGAGCGCGGCGCGATTCGGTCGGATATACAGCGTGGCGGCGGACAACGCGGCTAACATTTACGGTGCGGATTCAACCAACGACACTATCCGCAAAATCACCCCGGGCGGGGTAGTCACCACACTGGCGGGCGCGGCGGGCGTCCCTGGCAGCGTCGGTGGTAATGCGAGCGACGCGCGATTCAACAATCCCTATGGCGTGGCGGTGGATAGCGCAGGCAACGTTTACGTGAGTGACCAGTCAAACGCCACCATCCGCGAGATAACCGCTGGTGGGGTGGTCCATACGCTAGCTGGGTTAGCACGCTCCACCGGCAGCGCTGACGGCACCGGCCCCGCAGCGCGATTTAACGGTCCCGCAGGCATCGCGGTGGCCGGCGGGGGGAGCAGCGCGGCTAGCATTTATGTCGTCGATACATATAACAACAACGTTCGCGCTGGAACACAGCAGCCTTTCGGCGCGTTAGGCATAGAGTCCCGTACGGGCGGCGCAGGCGGTAACCACTCGCTTGCGATTACCTTTAGCAACGCGGTAGTAAGCGGCAACGCGAGCGTGACCAGCGGCGTCGGCACCGTTTCCGGCGCTCCCACCTTTAGTGGCAAGACCATGACCGTAAACTTAACCGGCGTCAGTAATGCACAGAGCGTGACCGTCAGCCTGCAAGGGGTGACTGACGTCTCCTCTCAAGTTCTGCCCGATACAACAGTCACAGCGGGCTTCCTCCTTGGCGATACTAACGGCGATGGCGTAGTGAACTCCGCCGACGCCACCATCACACGCAACCGCTCCGGCCAAGCGACTGACGCGACAAACGTCCGCTCTGACTACAACATAGACGGATTCATCAATGCCGCCGATTCAACCATTGTGCGCGCGCGTTCGGGCGATTCCATACCCGTCGCAGTGGTAGGAGAACCTTCCGGTTTTCTTAAGCACCCGCGCTAGCCTGCGACCCAGCGCGGGCGCATGTAGTCGATGTAAGCCTTGGTCGACTCGTGCCGGGTCTTCGATGCTGCGTTTCGCCTTTGTCTCACCCCAGAAGGGTCCGAGCCGGACTGGCGATTCCGTAACTGCGGTTCGGGTTGAGCGGCGGCTCGATATAGACGAGATCGACGCAGCCTTCCGGAGCTAGTCGACAATGGATGCAACGTCACGTTGCTCGCCGCAGTAGATGACGCGGGTGTCAATCACGGCGGAAGGCTTCGCTGGCATGCAAGGCCGACATCCTTCACCAAAGTAACAATCTCGTCGCGGTTGAAAACTTCACCTCTGCCAGACCTGTAGCTATCGACTGGTGCATGCAAACAACTAAGCCAACCAAGTTAATTAATCTGAAACGCGTGCTGCTTTCACTATTTGCCGCTGCGAGCGCGCTCGCGGCCGGAGCAAACTCTGGCGCTTCGAAAACATTGCCAGCAGCCGCTGCTGTGGGGTCGAATCAGGA
>JALYXP010000284.1 GCA_030947045.1 Verrucomicrobiota bacterium
GATCCAACCGGCGGGACGATTCGAATCGACGGGTATGACCTTCTCAACGTTACGCAGAAATCGCTGCGCGAGCAGGTCGGTCTCGTCACGCAGGAGACATTCCTGTTTCACGATACGATCTTCCAGAACATCAAATTCGGACGGCTCGATGCGACTGACGAAGAGATCTATGCGGCGGCGCGCGCTGCGTTTGCGCACGACTTTATCATGGCCCAGCCGCAGGGTTACGAAACGGTGATTGGCGATAAAGGTTGCCTGCTTTCCGGCGGTCAACAGCAGCGCCTCGCGATTGCGCGCGCTCTGTTAAAGAACGCGCCGATTCTTCTTCTCGATGAAGCGACTTCCGCGCTCGACTCCGAGTCGGAAAAACAGATCCAGATCGCGCTCGAAAATCTCTCCGCGGGGCGCACCGTGATCGCGATTGCGCACCGGCTTTCGACGATCCTGTCGGCGGATCAAATCGTAGTGATGGAGGGGGGCCACATCAAAGAGATGGGCACGCACAACGAGTTGCTCGATCAATCGGGCTATTACCGGCGCCTTTACGACATGCAGTTCCACGGCGGTTTGCAGGAAGACCCGAAGCCCGCCGAGACCGAGCTCTACGTCGAGGCGATTGCCTAGACTACCGGCAGCGCGGCGTCAGCCCCGGTCATCCCGAGCGAAGTCAAGGGACCCTGTTGCAGTATGGGTGGGACTACGGAATGAGATTGGCGGCTCGAGGCGAGGGTTCGCAAACAATTAACGCCGCCAAGTCATCCTGAGCTGCGAACGCGCCGAAGGATCCTGCATATCGGTGGCGCCTGCGAAGAAGAGAGCGCGGGCTACGAAGTGGGCGCCGGTGCCGATTTGCACGCGCGAGCTGTCGTCGGGAGATCCTTCGACCGTCTTCGCGGCTCAGGATGACAGCTGCGTTAGCGTACCCAGAAGAGCTGATCGCGGCTGGCATCGATGCGCTTTTTGGCAACAGGCGTGATGAACTTTTTCACTAGGCTCCACCACATTACCGGTTCGTGGCCGGCGCGGCCGACTCGCCGTTCAATATCGCGCGGAACTGCGCGAGACGTTCCGCATGCTCTTCGTCCGACAGCACTGAACTGAGCTGCAAGTCGTTCGGTGCGTCTGGTAATTTCACCCATGATCGACAGCCGCCATAGCGCGTCTCCTCGGGAAATCGCCACGTCGGCCGCAACCGAAAGGCCCGCACGAACGCGACGTGAATGCCGTTGCCGCCATCATAATCAAACCGCTCCCGCACGACCTCCGACTTCAGCACATGCAATGGCTCTAATGCCGCCGCTGTGTCCCAATCGGAGACGAACCGGGTTTCCTCGATTCGAGCGAAAACGTCGATCGCGATTTGCGCGTCAGCACGCGCCGGCAAGGCTGGGTCGCTCAGCCGCGTTTGCTCCGTCTGCTCATGGAAAAACGTCGGGAAGAGAAAGAACTCCGGGTGGCGAAAGGCGAAGCCGTCGCGGCCCTCCGCGATCCCGCCTTTGCGGAGCAGGACGGTCTGTTCCCCTCGCCCGAGCGCGCCGCAGACCAGTGCCCACTCCTTGAAACCGATGCTTTCCATTTTCCCGCCCGCAAAGTAGCCTCGCCGCGATGGCCTTCAACGTCGACCTCCACACGCACACGTTCTTCTCGGGCGATGGCGTGTCGAGCCCGGAGGAGAATATCGCCGCGGCGCGTGAAAAAGGCCTGCACGCCATCGCGGTGACGGATCACAACACCTGCGACGCCGTCACCTACCTGCTCGACAAAGGGCTCATGCGCGAAGACGGCCAGCCCGTCGATGGTTTCCTCGTGCTGCCCGGCGTCGAAGTCTCCACCGAAGAAGGTCACCTGCTCTGCATCGGCACGACCCTTCCTTATCTGAAAGGCAAACCCGCGCGCGAAGTCGTCGAGATGATTCACGAACGCGGCGGGCTCGCCATTCCGCCACACGCCTACGATCTTTTCCGCGCCGGCATCCGCTACGAGACCCTCGAGACATTGCCGATCGACGCGCTCGAGGTCTTCAATGCCGCGACGACGCTGCGCCGTTACAACCGCCAGGCGTATGAATATGCACAGACCCGCGGCCTGCCGATGACTGCTGCCAGCGACGCACATCACTCCGAAGCGCTCGGGACCGCGTTCACCATCATGGAGACCGATGAGTTCAACCTCGCAGGCATTCTCGCTCAGATCGTGAAGCCGAACGAATTGAGCCAGCACTACCTCACCGCGAGCGACAGCATCCGGAAGACGTGGAACAACTGGATGCGCCTCCGCCGTCGCCGCCGTCTTCCGATGGCCAGTGCGAAGATCGGCGACAGCGCCGTCTTTCCGACATTGTAGCTGATTTCATCGCTCGTATTGCACGGCGACAGTTATATTCTCGCGCCTTGCAAAGCACCGCCATCAGCGCGCCAGCCGACATGCCGGCCCGACCCGCTGCGGCAAAAGCGAACACGGGCACGGTTCTCGCGCTGCTCACGCTCGCCGCACTCTGGCTCGTCCTTTGGCGCCATCTCAGCAGCGAGTGGTCGCTGAACGAGCAATATAGCTACGGCTGGTTTGTCCCCTTCTTCGCCGCGTTTCTTTTCTGGCTGCGTTGGGAGGGAAGGCCGAAAGCCGAAACTCGAACGGCGAAAGGGCAAGGGTCTGGGGGCGCTATTCTGCTTTCAGCTTTCTCCTCTATACTTCTCGCCGCGCTTCTCCCCATCCGCCTCTTCGAAGTCGGTAATCCCGATTGGCGGCCGCTCGGGTGGGCGCATGCGCTCATCGTGGTCACGCTCACGTTCGTGCTTGTTTACCGTGCCGGCGGGATTGCATGGCTGAAGCACTTCGCCTTCCCGATTCTTTTCACCCTTGTCGCCGTCCCATGGATCTCCGGCGTCGAAGAGCCGCTCATCCAAGGGCTCATGCGCGGCGTCGCAGCGGTCGCTGCCGAAACGCTGAACCTCTTCGGCATTCCCGCGCAGCTCGAGGGCAACCTGATCCGCGTCAGCAGCGGTCTCGTCGGCGTGAACGAAGCCTGCAGTGGCGTTCGCTCCTTGCAGACCTCCATCATGATCGGCCTGCTCTTCGGCGAACTAAAACGCCTGAGCGTAAGCCGCCGCATCGGGTTAGTCGCCGGCGCTGTCGGCATCGCGCTCCTCGCGAATTGCCTCCGCGCCTTGCTGCTCGTCTGGATCGCGGCCTCCCAAACACTCGAAGCCGTGCACAAATGGCACGACATCGCTGGCTACTCCATCGTGGCCGCCGTCTTCCTCGGCACCATGGCACTCGCCGCCCTGCTCGGCAGAAAAACGCCCCGCCCTCCTGTCATCCCGAGCGAAGTCGAGGGACCCCGCGGCCAAACAAACAACGTTGACCGTCCAACGATCGACGTTCGACCTTTCCCCGTTCTCCCGATTCTCCTCTCCCTCGCGTGGATCGTGGCCGTCGAACTCGCCGTCGAATCCTGGTATCGCATGCACGAACGCAACCTCATCCCGGTCAGCGCCTGGTCCGTGGATTGGCCGATAGCGACGCCCGGCTTCCGCGCCATTGAGATCGATGAAGGGGTGCGCCGCACGCTTCGTTTCGACGCCGGCAGCGAAGCGACCTGGCCAATCGCTCCCCCCGCTAACAACGAATCGACCGCGGGCAACCGGCGCGCTGCGCCTTACTGTTACGCCTTCTTCTTCCGCTGGAACTCCGGTGGCTCCAGTGTGGTCCGCGCCCGGGCGCATCGCCCAGACATCTGCCTGCCAAGCGCCGGCTGGGAAATGATCAACGATCGCGGCCTCAGCGATTACGCGGCCGGCGATTTGCGCATTCCCTTCCGCCGCGTCGCCTTCCGCAAGCAGGGTGGCAACACCATTGCGCACACCTACTTCTGCCTGCAGGAAGACCTCCGCCGGCCGACCGAAGATCGCCCCGATCTCCAACTCGCGGCGGGCACCCAGCCCGATTGGTCCATCACCGGTCGCGCGCGTGTGGTGCGCAACGGCGTCCGCAATCTCGGCCAGCAGGTTCTCGAAATCGTGATCGTAAATCCCGGCCCGATGACCGACGAAGAAGCCGACCACGAGTTTTCGGCTTTGCTACCGCAACTCATCCGCGAACACGCCAAGCCGCGGAGCTAATCGGCAGCTGCCGCGTTTCTACTTTCAACTTTCTACTTTCCCTTTGTCCCGCTCCGACGATTTCCTCCTCACCGCCGAAGAGCTGCGCCTGCGCAAACAGCGCCGCGTTC
>JALYXP010000297.1 GCA_030947045.1 Verrucomicrobiota bacterium
GCGCCATCGAAGCCACATCCGGGGCGCGCGCGTCGCCAGCCAGGCGGCGAGAATTCCAATCATGAGTGCGTCGAAACGATAGAGAACCACCATCCGCTGCGAGTCGGTCCACGTCGCGCCGGTGTCATGGGCGTGTACCATTCGGAGGCCGGTTGAAAGCAGCAGAAAGACAGCGGCTGACGCGATGATGGCTTCGTCAAAACGCCGCCGCGCCCTCAGGATGAGCCAGAGAAGGGCCGGAAAGAGCAGATAGAACCATTCTTCGACTGCAAGGCTCCACGATTCAGGGAAGAATGTCAGACGAAGCGTGGCGAAATTGCGCAAGAAAAATGCGTGGGTGAGAGCTTCCGAAGGGCCGACGGCGTGCTGCCGGAACTGCCGCTCGAACCAGACATTCACAACCACAAAGAGAAAGAATAACGGCAGGGTGCGAAACCAGCGGCGGACGTAGAACCGACCGATCTGCCGCGGGTCGCGCAGTTCGTCACCTTGCTTGATGAGCAGCTGCCCGATCAGGAAACCGCTGAGCACGAAGAACAGCTCGACGCCGTAGAAACCACCGTGACCAAGCACTCCCAACGCCGGCCCGAAGTGCGGATAGAGCACGACGAAGCCATGTGCGCAGACAACGCTCAGGATTGCCGCCGTGCGGAGGAAATCGAGGCCGAAAATGCGCTCCGTTTCGCGACGAGCGGGAATCGCCGAGCGCGGCTTGGGCGAGGATAACATGTGCAAGGAGGACGCGGCGGGAGAGGCTGCCAAATTGTCTACTGAGTGAGCGCGGTGCGAGATGTTTCTTGCTGTCGACAACGGACGCAGCCTAGTAGCCGTCCATGCAGAGCGATCATCCGCCACCGCGTCCGGTGCACCGCGATGCCGTTGTTGCCGCGGCGCTTGTTGCGCTGATCGCGCTGAAGCTGTGGCTGGTGCACAGCGAGGAAATAGCGGGGAGCGCAACGCAGCACGACGCGCTTTGGTTCGTGCGTTCGGCGAGTGTTTGGTATTGGGGCGCGAAGTACGATTGGACGGCGTTTATCCGGCCGCCCGCTTATCCGCTGTGGCTCGCGCTGGTGCACTGGTGCGCGGTGCCGCAACGGCTCGCCATCGAGCTGCTGCAACTGTTTGGCTTCGCCACGCTGACCCTGGCTCTCCTCCGCGCGGGCCTGTCCCGCTTGATTGCGGTCAGTGCGTTCGCCCTCGCGGCTTTTCACCCGGCGGGCATTCATCTGAACGACTATACGATGGCAGATCCGTTCTACGCGGGTGTTCTGCCGTGGTTGTTGGCGGGGATGATTTCGCTGCTGGCGCGCGGGCGCACTAGTGTCGCTGTCGGTACCGGTTTCGCGCTCGCGGTGCTGTGGCTCACGCGGGAAGAAAGTGTACTCGTAGGGCTTCTGCTTGGGGCGTTTTTGCTGCTCTGGGCGGCACATGAGCGGTTGCGGCTTTCGAGTTGGCGCGCCGCTGCTTCTAACATCGCGAGACCTTCGGCTGTGATGCTGGCTGTGTTCGCCGTGCTTGTGTTGGCTGTTTACACAGCGAATCAACGGACGTTCCGCGCCTTCGCGAAATCCGACATGGTGGCGCCGAGTTTCGAGGGTGCGTTCAATGCTCTCGTCCGCATCAAGCCATCGCAGCATCAGCGCTTTGTGCCGGTGCCGAACGAGTCGTTGCATCTCGCCTTCGCCGCGAGCCCGACCTTCGCGAAGCTGCAGCCGAGACTCGACGGCGCTGACGGCGAGGCATGGCGCATCGGCACCTTTAGGAACACCGGAGTGCAAGGCGAGATCGGGATCAATTGGCTGCTCTGGGCCATCCGCCACGCTGCGTCAGGTGAGGGGATCCATGACACGCCAAAACGCGCCGAGCACTTCTATCGCGGCGTCGCTCGAGAGCTGAACGCCGCGTTCGCCGAAGGGCGTCTCGAGAGTCGCGTCCTGTGGGCGAGCTTCATTGGTCCCAACCTGATCCCTGAGGCGCACCAGCTGGGTCCGTCACTTCGGCGACTCCTTGGCCTGTTCGTCGCCCGACACGAAATGGCCCCGCTGGTCGATGATGAGATCCTGTTGCCGGAGGAAGCGCGCCTGTATGACCAACTAACGCTGCGCGTACCCGGCGGTGCGAGAAACGTCGACCCGGCTGACGTTGCTGAGCGTTTGAAACGGACAATCGGTGCGACTTACCGCGTCGTGGTTTTCGCCCTCATCGCGGCGGGCGCGATCGCCGGCATGACATTGTTGCGGCCGAAAAATCGGCTCCGGCTTCCCAGCGAACTGGACTGCGCACTTGTGCTGCTATTTTGCGCAATCGTCACCCGCCTCGCGCTGTTCACCGTGATCGACGCGACATCGTGGCCCGTTGCATACGACCGTTTCCTGTTCCCGATCATGCCGCTCAGCAGCATCTTTCTGGTCGCGCTTGTGTACCGCGGCACCGTGGTCTTGAGAGCGACAAAGAGCGCCTGAGATCAGGCGACTTTTTGCGCGAGATCGCGCGCGATCACACTAATGTGACCGGTCTGCATGAGCGAATGCAGCGCCTGGTAAATCTTCATCTCGCAAACCGAGAGGTGGCGAAAGAGATCCTGGAGGCGCAATTCGCCGCGAGGCCGGAATTGCCAAATCTCCCCGGCCAGAGAACGAAGCGCGATCGGCTCAAAATTATCCGCGTCAAATTGCGACCGATTGCGCTCCAGCGTGCAGGAGCCATCGCCAACTTCGAGCTTGAGCGCGTGAAATTCATCGCGCGATTGCAGCGCGGTGATGAGCATATCGTTTGGGCTGCGCGTGATTTGGGCGGAGCGAATCGACGGTGTTACCACCCCCACGTCCGATGCGAACGAGAAGGTGCCGCGCAGGTCGTCCGCGAGGAACAATTGCCAGAACGCCTCTTCCCCGACCAGGTGCTGGAACTGGCCTGAGCGCGGCTGGCCAGACTCGAAGAAGAACGTGCAGATCAGCTCGCCTTTTTCTGTAGAGATCGAGAGCTCGCCGGTTTGCGATGAGTTAACGATCGTCTGGTAGACCGTGACGAGGTCGAAGTTCGTCAGGCTGCCGCTGAGCTCCAGCTGGGTCGGCTTTTCCCAAACGCTATCGCGCGCTGCCAGTAGCCGCGTCGCCAGTTCCTCGCAGACGTACTGGAAGAATGTGGGCACCCGTTCGGCGAGCGCAGGAAAGTTATTTCGCGGAAAACACTGGAGGCTCGTCGGCTCGAAAGTTCGCGCGCGATGCCGCCGCGTCGTTCCCGCCAAAGCTTCGGCTTCGCCAAAAATGTCTCCCCGTTTCAGACAGGCAGGCCCGTGGCCGGCGTGTTCGGAGAGTTCGACGACACCGCGATTGACGATGTAAAGCGTGTCACCGGCGTCAGTTGGACGGTAAATGGTGTCGCCATCCGCAAGGTGCCGCACGTGGGAGAGTGCGCCGATTGCCCGCAGCTCGACCTTTGTGAGCGACGTACAAAACGCAAAGAAATCCCGACAGGGCATCCCCCTATGACAGCAGAAGTCGTGCAGCGGAGTGCGTTCTGGCGGATTTTGTTGGGGCTATCGCATATCTGGGTGGCGATGTCGCACTTTGCAACGGCGCGTTGTGCAGTTAAATGGCGCGAGTGCTGCGGATTGCATACGTCTTCGAGCGCTTCCCGTCGTTCGGTCAAACGTTCCTCTATCGCGAGGTCGCCGAGCTAGTGCGGCAAGGCGCGGAGGTCACGATCTTCTCGATCCGGAAGCCGACTGGCGAGCCGTCTCAGGATTGGGATGAAAACCTCGTCAAAACTGTTCATTACCTTCCGGATGAAGCTGAGCTAGTGCGGGAGATCAGCCGTGCGATGCGAGGACGGGAATTGCCGCCCGCCGCAGTGCGCGCGATCACCGAGTGGGATCGGCAGAGCGATTTCCTCCGACTTTACCAAGCCGCCTACATTGGGCTGCGCTTGCCGAAGGCTGGCATCACGCGCGTGCATGCACACTTTGCCGGAATGGCGGCGCGCACGGCCTACTGGCTGAAACAGTTTTTCGGGATCGCGTACAGCGTGACTGCGCATGCAAACGACATTTTCGCGCCGCGTAATTTCGTCGTCAGCCTCGGGAAGATTTTCGACGCGGCGACGGCGATCGTCACGGTGAGTGACTTTTCGGCCGCGCAACTGCGAGAGCGATTTCCCGCGAACCGCGCGAAGCTTCACCGCGTTTACAACGGCATCGACGTTGCTGCCTTTGCGCCATCGGAGCTTTCGTCGGAGCCTCCGCTGATCGTCTCCGTGGGTCGGTTAATCGAGAAGAAGGGCTTCGCCGAGCTGATTCGAGCCTGTGCGATTCTGAAACAACGCGGTCGTGATTTCCGCTGCGAAGTCATTGGGGAAGGTCCTTTGCAGCAGGAGCTCGCCGCGCAGATCACCGACGCCGGACTAGACGAACGCGTGCAGCTCGTCGGACCTCTCAGCCAACTGGAAATCGCTGATCGGCTGCGAGTCGCTAATGTATTCGTGCTCGCATGCACCACTGATGCCGACGGAGGCATGGACAACCTTCCCACTGTTATCATGGAGGCAATGGCGGCATGCCTGCCGGTTGTCTCGACGCCCATTGCGGGCGTGCCTGAGATGGTTGAACCGGGCTTGACCGGCGAACTGGTGCCGCCCCGCGATGCGACGGCACTCGCTGGAGGGATTGCGCAACTCCTGGCGGATCGGCAAACCGCCGGGCAATTCGGCAGGGCAGGGCGAGCACGGGCCGCGGAGAGATTCTCGATCGAGGCAAACGTCCGTGCTCTGGCCACGCTTCTGCAGCAGCCTTGAATCCGCGGGCACTCGCGCCACGAACAACTGCCATGTCTCGAACAGTTTGGCCTTGCGCGACTTTCAACCGCCGTGCGAAATGGTTGGTAGTGAACAAAACACGCCTGTCGGCCGGCCTCGCCATGGTGCTCAGCTTCATCGCCAGCTCCGCACACGCGCAAAACTCGGGGTGGATGGGCGATTACAACCGGCTGCTCGGAAAATATGTCACCGAGGGAGGAGTAAAATACTCGGAGTGGAAGAGCAACGCGGCCGACCTGCATGCGCTTGACGCGGTGGTCGACGGCATTTCGCGCGAGAGTGTCGGAGGGATGAATAAGAAGGACCAGCTCGCATTTTACATCAACGCTTACAACGCCTGGATCCTGCACGAGGCACTCGGAAAGTATCCCACCAAAAGCGTGAAGGACGCGTTCTTCTCATTCTTCACCAGCAAGCGAATCAAAGTCGCCGGTCAACAAACGAGTTTCAAAGCGCTCGAGGACAACACCATCCGCGGGAAATTCGGCGATCCACATGTTCACTTCGCGCTGAATTGCGCCAGCCGCAGTTGCCCGCCGTTGCAGAATGAAGTGTTCCGCGGCGACAAGCTTGATGCCCAGCTGGAGAAGCTGGCGCGCGCTTTTGTAAACTCCGATCGCGGCGTGCGCATGGGGCAGGGAAGTGTCGAACTGTCGAAGATATTCGATTGGTATAAAGACGACTTCGCGAAGCAGGGCGGCGCGATCGATTTCATCAACAAGCGCCGCACCACGCCGATACCGAAAGACGCGAAGATCACCTACCAGAATTACGACTGGGCGTTGAACGAAGCGAAGTAACGTCCAACATGGTTTCTCTCGCGACTCCCAAAGCTTTTGAGCGCCCGTCAAAGTGGCGTGCGCGCTGGCATGCATTCCGACACCCGATTCACGAAGAGAAAGCGCGTGTTCTGAAGCAGCGTTGGGAGTCGTTGCCGCTGGAACTGCAAACGAACAATCAGATCTCCGGCCGGCACTTGACGCATTGCGGGTTCACCCTCGGTGCGAGCTATTGCTCGTTTCACTGCACGCATTGTTATCTGCCGAAGAACGCGAACGAGATTCCGATCCCATCGCTGGCGCAGGTAAAGGAGCAGATCGATGCGAACCGGGAGCTGCAAGGTCCCGGCGGCGGACTGCAGATCACGGGCGGCGATGTGGCGGATGCGTATTGGAAATCAGGTCGCGCAGATGAGCTGATCGAGATCGTGCGTTATGCCTAT
>JALYXP010000329.1 GCA_030947045.1 Verrucomicrobiota bacterium
ACCAGGTGCCGAGACAGTAGAAAACAAGCAGCGCGGGCAGGAGCGCGATCGGGAAGTGAACAAAGATCGGATGGACGTTCATCATCTTCGTCACTCCATCGAAGCCGTACTGCGAGAAATCGATCCATGGTCCCTTGTTCTCGCCCTCGTGCGCGAACGCCGTCACCGGCGCAAGGAGGGCGAGCAGAAGGAGGACTCTCGCGGCGACCGGAGGGACTCCGACGGAACGTGGCAGGTTAGCATTCATGTGCGTGAGGTCATGCGGGTTTTGATTACTTGGCGATGCGTTCGGGCCGCTCGCGCCGAAACAGTTTCGGCGCGCTTCGCAGCTTCCGACATCGGAAGACGAGCCACTCGCGCGATGGGAGAATTTCGTAGCCGGGCTAGCCGGACGCGGTCGATTCGAGTAAACTAACGGAGGTAGCTGAGAAACTTTCTCACCGCTTACCGCGAGTTTTGACCGATTGAGGCGGAAGAGGCTACTGGTAACTTCCTATTGTGAACGTGTCGCTTAGCTCGGAACGAAGCGAAGAGATCTCATGAAAACATCAAACACCGCATCGAAAGACAACGCACGAAATTCGGTGACAGAGAGTCCTGGCTTCACGGAAGGCAGAGCGCGAACGGAACGCCGGATCGCCAGCGGCAATCGCCGCTCCGGCGCGATCGAGGCGATCAAGGCCGTGCCTCAAGCAGGAAAGCCGAAGTCGAGCGCAGCTCCGGCCAAAAAAAAGACGAAGAAGTCATAGCGTTTTGAGCGCAGGGTTCGCCGGACCTTATGAAGAAATCACCGGCGAAAATCGAGGACTACGCTTTCCTCAGCGACACGCAGACGGGCGCACTCGTTAGTCGCGAGGGCTCGATCGACTGGCTTTGTTTTCCGCGCTTCGATTCGGGCGCGTGTTTCGCTGCGCTTCTCGGCGAGAAGGAAAACGGGCACTGGAGTTTTAGCACCTGCGCGGAGGTGAAGCGGACCAGCCGCCGTTACCGTGACGGAACGCTCATTCTTGAAACCGAAATTGAGACAGCAAGCGGACTCGTTAGGCTAATCGATTTCATGCCGCCGCGCGGCACTAATCCCGACATCGTGCGCATCGTGGAAGGCGTGCGTGGAAGGGTGCGGATTTCGATGGAACTGACCATTCGTTATGCTTACGGCAAAGTCCTGCCGTGGGTGCGAAAGAACCACGGCGGGCTGGAAGCGATCGCCGGGCCGGATGCGCTTATCCTGCACACGCCAGTCGAGACGCGCGGGAAGGATTTCACCACCATCGCGGAGTGGACGGTGGCGAAAGGCGACCGGGTGCCGTTTGTCCTGACCTGGTTTCCGTCGCACGAGACGCCGCCGCAGGAAGTCGATGCGGAAGCGGCGTTGCGCGAGACGGAACGCTACTGGACCGATTGGTCGAATCGTTGCGCGCATCAAGGCGAATGGCGCGACGCGGTCTTGCGCTCGTTGCTCACGCTCAAAGGTCTGACCTACGGGCCGACGGGCGGCATTGTCGCCGCGGCCACGACCTCATTGCCGGAAGACATCGGCGGCGTGCGCAACTGGGATTACCGCTATTGCTGGCTGCGCGATGCGACCTTCACCCTCTTCGCTTTGATGGGCGCGAGTTATCTGGAGGAAGCGCGCGCCTGGCGCGAATGGCTCCTGCGCGCGGTCGCGGGCAATCCGGCCGAGATGCAAATCATGTACGGCGTTCACGGCGAGCGCCGGTTGGAGGAGTACGAAGTTCCCTGGCTCGCCGGATACGAGAAGTCGAAGCCAGTGCGGATCGGGAATGCCGCTTCGAATCAGCGCCAGCTCGATGTTTATGGCGAAGTGATGGACTCGATGTATCACGCGCACCTCGCCGGGATCAAAACCGACGAAGCTGATTGGAGAATGGTGAAGGGGCTGATCAAATTTCTCGAGTCGAAATGGGAAGAGCCGGACGAAGGCATCTGGGAGGTGCGCGGCGGGCGGAAGCAGTTCACCCATTCGAAGGTGATGGCGTGGGTCGCGTTCGATCGCGCGATCAAGTTAAGCGAAGCGCGCGACGGGACAGCGGATGAAGAGGTCCCGCGATGGAAAAAAATTCGTGAGAAGATTCACCGCCAGGTTTGCCGGCGCGGCTATAACAACAAGAAGAAGGCGTTCACGCAGTATTACGGATCGGATGAAATGGACGCCAGCATCCTGATGATGCCGCTAGTCGGGTTTCTCTCCGCGACTGACGAACGCGTGCGCGGAACGATCGATGCTGTGCAACGCGACCTGATGCGCAACGGCCTCGTCCTTCGCTATCGCACGCAGAAAGGGAAAAGCGACGGCCTTCCCGGAAGCGAAGGCGCGTTTCTCCCCTGCTCGTTCTGGCTGGTCGATTGCCTGCATCTCGTGGGACGAACTGACGAGGCGCGCGCGCTTTTCAATCACTTGTTAGGCCTGCGCAATGATCTCGGCCTGCTCTCCGAGGAATACGACGGCAAGAAGAAACGCCAGCTGGGCAATTTTCCGCAGGCCTTCTCGCACGTCGCGCTGATCAATAGCGCGCAGATCCTCTCCGAGAAATCAGGCGGAGAAAAAGGTCCAGGCAG
>JALYXP010000336.1 GCA_030947045.1 Verrucomicrobiota bacterium
GTTAGCGGCGGAGAAATTCAATCAGGGGTTCAAGACGACGGAATATTTGTCGGCCGCACTGCTGGATCAGGCGTGGCATCAATTGAAGCCAGACGAAGTTCCCAAAGACACCCTTGCGTTCGAAGCGCAGGCTTTGAAAAAAGCGGGCACCGATCTGCCGGTGGTGCCACCGCGTTATCGCAGCACCTATTTCTCGCACAGCTTCGCTGGCGGCTACGCGGCTGGTTATTACTCCTACATCTGGAGCGAGGTGCTGGATGCGGACACGGTCGAGTGGTTTAACGAACACGGCGGCTTGAAGCGCGAGAACGGCGATCGTTTCCGATCGACGCTTCTTTCCCGCGGCGGAAGCGATGACGCGATGAATCTTTTCCGTAACTTTACCGGTCGTGACCCATGGATCGCGCCGCTGCTGAAGCGCCGTGGACTTGATGTGAAGGCGCCTGCGGAGGCTCCGCCACCGGAAGCGAAGTCCGGGAGTAACTAGAGCGGCCGACAGTAATTCCGGTCGGCTCGTCATTCTGAATGGGGCGAACCTGCGGTCGAAGTCCCAACGTGCGGTCGAGAAAAACAGGATCGCTCTTTTGCGACGGGGTTCTTCGACTGCGTTTTAGTCGCTCCGCTCCTGGCACTCCGCTCAGAATGACGGGGGCGGCGGTGTCGCTTCTTGATGGGAGGAGCCCGAGGCTTAGTGCCTCGAGCGTGATTGGTTAGTAACCGGGCGCAGCCGCGCGCGGCTGGGTAATCGCGCCAGTGCCGGCGAAGGTCCCGGTGCTGGTGTTGTTTCCGCCAAAGCCGGTGTAATTCGCGTTGTTCGTGTAGACCTGCGCGGGCAACGGACCGCCAATCGTGACCACGACGTTTGGCGAGATCGTGACAGTGTTGCCGGTAATGATCTTGGTGCTGTTGCCGTTGAGACTCACGTTGCCGTTGAACAGGACGGTGCCGTTGCTGCCATCAGCATAGAGCTTCAATGTGGAATCAGCCGAGATGCTGCCGCCGCCAACGGTGAGCACGCCGTTATCACCGAACGCGCGCGCCTTCACGACATCAGCGCTGATCGTCGAATTGTTGAGGGCGACACGACCATTTGTGCCTGCGTTCTCAATCTGAACGGTGCCGCGGTCCGCAGTCACCGTGCCGCTAATATCGATGTCGCCGCCTGCCGATCGGAAAGTGATTTCGCCGCCGGGGCCGGGAGCGCCGGCCGCGAGGAGTGAAGCGAGCTGCGCACTGCTCGCGACGCGGATCGCGGAACCGCTAAGTTGGTTGCTCGTTAGGCGAATATTTCCCCCGCGGGCGCTGCGGCGCTGGCCGGAGTTGCTCGACACTTCGATCCGCGACGTCGCTGTGATGGTGCCGTTTGAAACCGCGTTCACGCTGCCGCCCCTTCCGCCGAAAGTGGTCGGGCTGGAGTTCTGACCGGTCGTGGCAGTGATCGGCGCGCCCAGGTTAACGTCACCGGCGATCGGGCGTGCAGCGGTTCCGATATCCAGCGTGCCGCCGTTCCCGCCTGGAGTATCGGCAGCAGCCGACGCGCGATTGCCGCCATTCATGTTCGCGCCGTTGATGCCGAAGTCGCTGCCGGTAGTGAACACAATCTCGTCTGCAAAAAGCTGGAGCGAGAAACCATCGCCGGGTGCTGTTGTGGAGGTGCCGTCTCGTCCTGCGAAATTGATGCCGCCGCCGATTCCGATCTGCCGCGCCGACGCTGTGCGCGCGATCGTTGGATCGATGGAGTAAGGCCGGAATTCGCGACCGATCGCGAGCGCTTTGGCGATGGCGAGCTGATCCGCCGCTATATCGCGCGAGACGAGTAGATTGCCAGCGGCGGTAAACGAGCGCGCCGAAAGGTCGCGCAACCGATCGTCGCCATTTCCGGTCGTCACAATCGTATCGAAGCCGAACAGGCTGCGCGACGGCGCATCGACGACACCGAGATTGAGGTTGCCTACGACACCCGGAGCGAGCGTGAAGTCACTTCCGAGTGTCAGCGTGCGCACTTCAAGATCAAACTTCGCGAGGCGCGTCATGTCGAAAGTGGTGCCATCGCCGTTCTCGCCGTTCAGCTCGAACTTGTCGGCTTTCAAAACAAACTGGATTGTCGAAATCTTCGAGCCAGAGCCGCCGGTCGTGAGCTCGCCGCTGAGTTGGAGGTTCACATAATCAGCGGTGATCGAGCCGTTGATTTTCGCGTCCCGCGCGAAGGCGAAGAACTGCGTGGAGCTCATCTTGCCGTCGATCAGCAGCGCGCGGCCCGCAGAGAGCTGGGTGAACGAAGCGCTTGTTTGCCCGTCGATGCTTAAATCTCGGCCGGCCGTGAGCAAGAGGCGACGCGCGACGACATCGGAATGCCCATCAAGGATGGTGTCGCGCTCGCTGTCGATAAACAGATCGCCCACGAGATACGCAGCTGTGCCGAAGTGAGTGTCGCTCTCATCACCGCGCGCGTAGAGCTGGAGATAACGGAAGAGGTCACCCGAAGCGGAGAAGGTGATCGGACGATCAATTGTCAGCGAGCTAC
>JALYXP010000337.1 GCA_030947045.1 Verrucomicrobiota bacterium
ATGCCGAAGCCGCTCTTCGGCGATAACGGCTCAGGCATGCACACGCACATGTCGCTCTGGAAGGAAGGCAAGCCACTGTTCGCCGGTAACGGCTACGCTGGTCTGAGCGAGATGGCGCTCTTCTTCATCGGCGGAATCCTGCGGCATGCGCCGGCACTTACCTGCATCACCAATCCCACGACCAACAGCTTCAAGCGTCTCGTCCCCGGTTTCGAAGCGCCGGTAAATCTCGCCTACTCCGCACGCAATCGTTCCGCCGCGATCCGAATTCCGACGTACTCGGCCAATCCGAAATCAAAGCGCATCGAGTTCCGCACTCCCGATCCCGCCGCCAATCCCTATATCGCTTTTTCAGCGTTGCTCCTTGCCGGTCTCGACGGAATCCAGAACCGCATCGATCCGGGCGATCCGCTCGACAAAAACCTCTATGAACTTCCGCCCGAAGAACTCGCGCAGGTGCCGAGCGTGCCAGACTCGTTAGGCGGCGCGATCAAAGCACTCGCGGCCGATCATTCGTTCCTGCTCAAAGGCGACGTCTTCAACAGTGACTTCATCGCGAACTGGATCGAGATGAAGCAGAAAGATTACGACACGCTGCGTCTGCGGCCACACCCTTACGAATTCCAAATGTACTACGATGTGTAGCGTAGCCGCCGCTGTGAATTGCCTTGCAACTCCCCGGTGGCGCAAGATGTTAGCTGCAGGCCTATGATGCTTCTCGCCTTTATGAATGTCGGGGGACAGGAGCTCATCCTCATCCTGCTTATTGTTCTTGTGCTCTTCGGGGCGAAGAAGTTGCCCGAGCTCGCCCGCGGCATGGGCCAGGCGATCAAGGAATTCCAGAAAGCCAAGGACGAGTTTACCGACGAATTGCATTCCGCCGGTAAGACGGACGTCGCCACGCGACCGGCTACATCGACCGTGCCGACTGTTCCTCGCATCGAAGGTTCAGCGGCTGACAGCAGCGTCCCTCCTCGAGTGACGCCTGAAAGTCATACCGACCCAGTCTAGCGGGTTCGCCAGTCGGCGAAGACGCGGCGCCGATCAGCCACCGAGCTGATCTGCTGGCGGTTGACTTCGCGGTCGATCACGACAACTTCGCACTCGCTTTATGTCCGACGCCGACCTCCGCACCAGCATCAAAGAAATGCTCGTGAAGAATCTCATGCTGCAGACGACTGCAGACCAGATCGGCGATGACCTACCTCTCTTCGGCGCTGGTGGTCTCGGCCTGGATTCAATCGATGCGCTTGAGCTCGTCGTCAGCATGGAAAAGACGTTCGGCGTCGGTGTTCCGAATTCCGAGGTCGCGGCAACGGCTCTCCGCAGCGTCAATACGATCCACGATTATATCCTCGAGAAGCGGGCCGCTGCCGGCACAGAAGCCCCCTAGCCGCCAACCTCCCTTGCGCGGCTACGGATTGTAAATCTCAACCACTGCGATCCCGCTCGCATCGTTCCGGCCGCTAACTACCGCAGTGTAGTTCCCGGGCGCGAGCGTCTTCACCATCGCGGCTTCCGCGTCGTTCGTCGGCGCGAGATTACTTTGAGACAACTCCATCTCCTGATCGGAACGCCAGTTGTCATTTGCGGCAATCAGCGCGCCATTCACGTCGCGGAGCTCGAGCATCGGATCTGGCAACGCCCCGGGGATGCCCTGAGTCGTTAGGCTAGGACCGATTGCGCGAAGGACTACCTTCGTCGGCTGGTTCGCGACGATAAACCCGCCGATCAGCACGTTGTCACCGCGTCGGACAAATCCCCGTGAGCTAAGGTTTGCGAGACGCGCAGGCACGTTTTGATCGACGTCGTAAACCTCCGCAAGACCGATCCCGGTCGTGCCATTCACGCCGCTGACAACGCTGGTGTACGCATCGGGAACCACCGTTGCGATTAACGCCGACTCGGCGTCATCGGAAGGCGCAAGATTCGTCGCCTGGATTTCGGCGGCCTGATCGTTCGTCACCACACCACCGCGTTGCGAGACGCGCCAGTTGTCATTCACGCCGATCAACACCCCGTTCCGATCATGCAATTCGAGCTTCGGATCCGCCAGCGCACCTACGATGCCGCTGCGAGTAAGCGACGGCCCAATCGCGCGCACGATCACTTTCTTCGTCGCGCTACCCTGCACGATGAACCCCGCGATGAGCACGTTGTCACCGGTGCCGATCTGCGCACGCGTTGCTATGTTCAGTAGAGGGGGATTGGATGGCGCCGGTGTTGGACTCGGCGCGGGGCCGATCGCCGGCAGCCCGAGCAGAATGAACTCTATCGGACGCGCGAATGTGTCGCTTTGACCGGCATTCAAACTCGCCACCCGCGTTGCGATCGCAGCCATGTCGGTGCGCGTCAGCGCGTTGATCGTGACCGTCTGATTCGCTCGTAGACCGCCGCTCTGCGTCGCCTCCGCGGTGCGGGCAATAATGCGGCATTTCACTGTCGCGGAAGGAACGATGCTGGGGCGAAACACAAAGTAATCACTGACCGCATCACTGATGACGCTCGATAGAACGGTGCCATCATATTGCACATAGTTAACGCTCGGGCTCGGCAGGGACAGATTCGCTGAAGCATTGTCGCTCGTCATCGCAGCCGTGATGGTCTGCGACCCGTTGAGCAGGTTCACCAACGTGGACGAGGCATGCGTCGCGCCGTCGGGGACAGGCGCGATGTTCCCGTGGTAATCCACTTCAGGCACAAATGCGTTGCCGTCCCAGCCGTCGCGTTCCACCACGGGATGCAGCTCAAAGTGCCGCTCTGAAGCATGCTCAGTATAGAAGCGAAAAATGCCGCGAAACGTCGCCTGCCGACCTGTTTGCGCCATCAGTTCACTCAGCTGCGACGACTTTGCATTGATCACTTCACAGATGATCGGCGACTCGGAGGTATTGTTTCCGGCCGCGCCAGTGCCCGCGGAATCGAGCCCCATATCCACATGGATATCTCCGTCGCCGGAGATTGAGCGATGCGGGAAGATGAACTGCCACCCGCTGCTGAATTGCGGGTACTGCGCATTCGCGAGACCGGAGATCGCGAGCGTATCTGTCTCCCACAGCCCAGCCATTTGCGCGATCTCCGCGCGAGTGAACTGAATCGTGGTCGACGCTGCAACCGACGCGGCGACGCCAGCGACAATCATCAATATCGCCGCGCCGCGCCTCGGTATTCCGAGTCTGAGCATTCTTAAACGCGCGCCATCACTCCGCAGCAGTCGCGTTAATGGCATCGATCAACTGACGGAAGCGCCCGAAGCTTCGACGGTGCGGCGTTAGGATCAGCCGAGGCAGTGTCGCGAGCGCGGGTTCGTTTTTCTCCTGCCGCAAGGCAACACCTTGCACAATTTCGCCTGCGCGGATGACGTCGGCGAACTGCTCATTTAACTCCGTCAGTGCGGCGGCCGACAGTGGCCGCATCAGGCGAATGACCAACTGCTCACCGACCCAGCGCGCGGAGTGATAGACGGAGTAAAAGTGCAGGATCTCCTGCACCGCTTCGCGTGCGTCATGCACAATCTTGAACAGATGAAAATCTTCCGCGCCGATGAGTCCCAGCCGGAAAAGATGATCGGTCAGGAAATTCATCCACGTCTCCCAATAGGTGCCGTTCGGCGCATCGATCAGGACGATTGGAATGATCCGCGCCTTCCCCGTCTGCATCAGCGTCAACACTTCGAATCCCTCATCCATCGTGCCGAAGCCGCCCGGAAAGAGCGCAAGCGCGTGCGTCTCCTTCACGAAATTTAGTTTCCGGGTGAAGAAGTAGTTGAAGTTGATCAGCTTCGCGTCGCCGTAAATGGTCTCATTCGCGCGCTGCTCGAACGGTAGTCGAATGTTGAGTCCAAAGCTGTGCTCTCGGCCTGCGCCCTTCTGAGCGGCCCCCATGATTCCGTCGCCGCCTCCAGTGATCACCATGTAATTCTCCGCCACGATTTGGCGCGCGAACTCTTCCGCTGCCTGGAACTCCGGCGCGCTCGGTAGAGTTCGCGCCGAGCCGAATACGCAGACCTTCCGGAACTCACGGTAACCGGAGAAAACTTTCGCCGCGTAGCGCATCTCCTTCAGCGACCGATTCATCAGCTTCAGGTCTCCAGTCGCCATGCGATCGCGCGCCATTTTCAGGACGGTCATGATCATCTCCTCAACGAGCTCCGGCGACTTCTCGGCGCCCCAATCTTCCACGAGGCTATGCACGCGTGCGTCCCATTCAGCTCCGAGCGATGACTGCCGGCGGGTCGGCTGCTCGTGTGTCGTTCCTGCAGTGAAATCTTCCACCCGCTATCTTTGGCGCAGCGCGTGACTCCGCACTAGGAAAATCGCGCTCTTCGGAGTAGCTACGCACATAATTTGGCCAGGATCTCCTGCATGTGTCGTATCGGCAGCGAGTAGTGGCCGGCGCCTTCCACGAGCGTGAGTTCGCAGTGTAGCAGACGCGCGGCTAAATCCCGCGCGAGGCGGAATGAGAACGTCCGGTCTTTTGTGCCGTGCCAGAGTTGGATCGGCCCGGATACTTCTTCGAGCGGAAAACCCCAGGGCCGCGCATAAATCTCCGCATCCGTGATCACTCCGCGCGCTGACCCCCGCCACGCCCGACGCGCACTCTCGAAGCACGCTTCGAACGCCGCGCTGTCGCGCAAAACGTCCGCATCGCATGGCTGCAATAGTCTCAGTAGCAGAGGGCGGATGCGCAACGGCGGCCGGGTTGACGCAAATGGTCGTGCGATGTGGAATAGCGCCCGCAGCAATTCAGGCTGCTTCGCATAGAGCCCGAGCATCACGCGATACAATCGCAACAAGCCGGAGCGATCGGCGAGGCTCGCAATGGCCGGCGCCCCGCTGACGATCGCAGTGGCTTCAACCTCGCCGGGCAGCGCCCACGCTGCCGCCAGTGCGTAAGGCCCGCCGCCAGAAATGCCGAGCAACCGGAAGTTGCCCAACGAGAGATGCTCCGCCAGCGCTTTGACAATGGGCGGCCAATCGAGGAGCTCGCGGCCGGCGAGATAGGTCGAGCCATTGATTCCGGGGCGATCAGGCGAAATGACGCGGACCCCGAGTTCTGCCGCGGCTGCGTGAGTAAGCTGCGCCATCGAGCGCGAACTCGGCCAGCCATGACAGAAGATAACCGGCTTGCCATGCGGATCGCCGTATTCGTCGTAAGCGATCTCCGCGCCGCTCGGCAGCGAAAGCACCGCCCCACGCGTGCTCATGATCCGGCGCAATTCCCTACGCGCCGCGCGCTACGGCGGCGTGCTGGATTAATGAATCGAGCTTGTTTAGATCCACCGGTTTCACGAGATGATGATGGAACCCGACATCGTGCGTTTTCTGCACATCTTCTTCCATCCCGAAACCGGTCAGTGCGATGCCTAACGACGGCCGGTTCACATCCAGCGCGCGCATCAAGTCGATGCCCGTGCCATCAGGGAGACCGATGTCGCTGACGAGGACGTCAAACTCTCCGCCCTCCGCAAGCTCCAAAGCCGATTGGACGCTGTTGGCGGCCGAGACATCGTAACCGCGGCGGCGCAGCAGATTCGTCAACGAGCGATTCGTATCCTCGTGATCCTCAACGAGGAGAATTCGTAGAGAATGATGTCTCTCGGGCAGAACTTCCGGTTTCGCGTGCTCTGCACCGTTGATTTTCTCTGCCGACGTCGGCAGGGCGACAGTGAATCGCGCGCCTTTGTTTGTCCCGTCACTGTCGGCAGTGATGGAGCCCTGATGAGTTTCGACAAGTGCTTTCGTAATCGCCAGCCCCAGACCAAGACCGCCGAGGTGCGCGCGTTCGCCTTGTTCAAAAGCGTCGAACACTTTCGGCAACGCTGCCGCGTCAATGCCCAAACCGGTGTCTTCCACTCGCACGCTGAATTTGCCCTCTTCGTTGTTACTCGAGGTGATCGTTACCTTGCCTCCGTCAGGAGTGAACTTGATCGCGTTCTTGAGCAGGTTCCAAAAGATCTGCTGCAGACGCGCGGGATCAGCGTTCAATCGCACGTCCGCCGCGCGGAGCGACAATGTTAGACCGAGGTGCTTCGCATCGAGATCAGCCCGGCAAATATCAAGTGCGTTCTGCAGGAGCGAGTGGCCATCCACCATTTCGCGGCTCAGCTGCACCTTGCCCTTGCTGATCCGCGTCAGGTCTAACAAGTCGTCGATGAGGCGAGCCTCCAGTTCGACGTTGCGCCGAATCATCTGCAACGACGCCCGCACTTCGGGTCTCAGCCCTTCTTCGTCCTCGAGCGCGATAGCAGAACTGAGAATCGGCGTAAGCGGAGTGCGCAGCTCGTGGCTGAGCATTGCCAGAAAACGGTCCTTCGCGAGGTTCGCGCGTTCAGCTTCGTTCCGCGCCTTCCGCGCGGCCTGGTACAAGCCAGCATTATCGAGGGCTAACGCTGCGCGTTGCGCCAATTCCTCCGCCAATGACATCTCGCTAATCCCGCATGCGCGCGTGTCATCAACATTCACAAGTGTAATCGCACCAAGGACGTTTCCACGGGCGAGCAAAGGCACCGCGACGTAGCACTTCGCACCCAAATCGCGCACGCACTCTCGGGTCGCATCATCTTCAAACATGGTGACGAGCGCGGCATCATCGAGTTGGCCGAACTCTGGTTTCCCGGTCTGAAAAACGCGCGTCCCACCATGCCGCGCCGTCAGTGTTGCCGGGTAGTGTGCCTTTAATTCAGCCAGCTTCGCTTGTTCCCCCGAGTCTCGATGCGCGACTGCGACTTGTCGCAGCCTGTCATCACTATCAGCAATATCGATGATACAAAAATCAGCGAGCCGCGGCACGGCCAGGCGCGCCAGATTCTGGAACGTCTCTTCGTAATCCAGCGACCCAGCGAGGACATTGCTGGCGTCCGCGAGGAACGCCAGACGCTCCTGCGCCGCCTCGGCTTCAGCGCGAGCCGCTTGTTCGCGGATAAATTCCGCGCGCTCTTCGGCACGGCGTTTCACTTGTTCCGTTTTGCGGAACAGGTCGACGAAGACCGCGATTTTCGCGCGCAGGATTTCCGGCACGACAGGCGTCAAAATGTAATCGACCGCGCCTAACGAGTAACCCCGGGAAACGTGATTCTCCGTGTCGTTGACGGCGCTGATGAAGATGATTGGTGTTGTCTCGGAGCGCGGTCGCTGACGAATCATCGCGGCTGTTTCAAAGCCGTCCATCACCGGCATGTTCACGTCGAGCAGGATGACGGCAAAGTCGCGCTGCAGCAGACAGCGCAGCGCTTCGGAACCCGACGTCGCGCGGACGAGATCCTCGCCGAGTTCAGCCAGGATCGCCTCGTGCGCTAACAACTTGTCGGGCCGATCGTCGACCAGCAGGATGCTGACCTTCTCGTGCGCTGTTGTCGGCGCCGCGTTTGCGTCTGCAGCCATCCGTTTACCGGTGCAGCCAGTTACGTAACAATGTCAAGAGTCGCTCGGTATCGACGGGCTTCGAGATGTAGTCGCTTGCACCGGCATCGATGCACTTCTCGCGATCGCCTTTCATCGCTTTCGCGGTCAGCGCGATGATCGGTAGTTGCTCGAAACCAAACATCTTCCGGATCGTGCGCATCGTTTCATAGCCATCCATCTCTGGCAGCATGATGTCCATCAGCACGACTTCGATGCCCGGCCGTTGATTCAGCACCTCGATCGCCGCTTTCCCAGTTTCCGCTGAGCTGACATCCATCTTGTAACGCTCCAGCATGCTCGTCATCGCGAAAATGTTTCGGATATCGTCGTCGACGATCAGCACCTTCTTGCCCGAAAGCACCGCATCCGGATCATGCAGCTTTCGCAGCATCTCGCGTTTGTCTTCGGGCAACTTCGCGGCATCGCGATGGAGCCATAGCGCTGTCTGATCGTAGAGCCGCTCGGGGCTGCGGACATCCTTTACAATCGTCGTCTGCGCGATCCGATTCAGCTTCTCCTCTTCGTCGCGCGAGAGATCCTTACCGGTATATACGATGATCGGTAGGTTGCTATCCTCGCTCCGAATCCGATCGATGAGTTCGAACCCGGTCATATCAGGCAGCATTAAGTCCAGCACGACGCAGTCGAACCGCTCGTTGCTTAAGGCGTTCAATGCTTCCTTTCCATCGCCCGCATCGGTCAGATCTGCAGTCTCGTTTCCGATCAGCTCGCGGATGCTGTTGCGCTGAGTTTCGTCGTCCTCGATCACGAGCAACTTCTTCGACTTCGAATCGGCCATCTCATGGGCCTTGTCGAAGATCCCTTTCACTTGCGCATGATCGACCGGCTTGGTCAGAAACCGCAGCGCACCCTGTTTAAGAGCGTTCTCCGGCTCCTCGTTGGCAGAGATCACGAAAACCGGGATATGGCGCGTGCCGACATCTCCTTTGAGGCGGTCGAGTACCTGCCAGCCGGTGACGTCAGGCAAACTGATGTCGAGCGTGATCGCCGTCGGCAAAAACTCTCGCACTAGCGCTAGCCCGGTATTGCCCCGCGCCGTGACGATCGCTTTGAATCCGTTCTCGTGCGCGACATCCAAAAGCCATTGCGCGAAGTCGCGATCATCTTCGATAATCAAGACGACCTTCTCGCCCGGCAGCACATTAGTGCGGTCATCAGGAACCACGCCGTGCTCCTCGGCAGGCTGCGGCGCGCTTTCTCCATTCGTGGAGACGGACTGCATCTCCGCAGCTTTCACCGCTGGCTCGGTCAGCGGTCGTTCCATCGGAATAACCGTGTAGTTATGTGGCAAGAAGAGCGTAAACGTACTGCCACGGCCGTGACCACTCTCCACACGGATCTCGCCACCCAGCACGCGCGCCAGCTCTCGACTGATCGCCAGTCCCAGCCCGGTGCCGCCGTATTTGCGGCTCGTGCTGCCATCCGCCTGAATGAAGGGTTCAAAAATCGTAGTCTGCTTCTCGTCAGGAATACCGATCCCGCTGTCGTTGACCGCGAACGCGAACACGCTCTCCGCGCGATCAAGGTTGCCATTGCCAGGTGTCCATCCGCCGTCCGCCTTGGAGACGCGCAGGTTTACGTGGCCGCGTTCCGTGAACTTAAACGCATTAGAGAGAAGGTTCTTTAGGACCTGATCGAGTCGCTGCGCGTCCGTGTGCACCTCGGCTGGGAGCGACGGATCGACCTCGATCTTGAAACTAAGTCCTTTACCCTCCGCGACGTGACGGAACGTGCGCTCCATTGTCTGGCGCATCTCCTCGAACCGGACTTCGCCGATATCGATGCTGACGGTGCCCGACTCGATCTTTGACAGATCAAGGATGTCATTAATGAGTTTCAGTAGGTCTTTGCCAGACCCGCGGATGGTGCGTGCGAACTCTACTTGTTTGGGAGTGAGGTTACCATCCGGGTTAGCGGACAGCTGTTCCGCGAGAATCAGGAGGCTGTTAAGAGGCGTTCGCAACTCGTGCGACATATTCGCCAGGAACTCACTCTTATAACGGGAAGTGAGAGAGAGCTGCTGTGCCTTGCCCTCCAACGCCTGCCGCGCCTGCTCGACCTCTCGATTCTTCTCTTCGACCTCGGCGTTCTGCTCGAATAGCTGCCGCGCTTTTTCCTCCAACTCCTGGTTGGTCTGTTGCAATTCTTCCTGCCGGCTTTGCAGCTCAGCAGCAAGTGATTGGGACTGCTTAAGGAGGTCTTCCGTCCGCGTGTTCGCTTCGATCGTGTTCAACACAATGCCGATACTTTCCGTCAGCTGATCTAGGAACGCCTGGTGCGTCGGGTTGAAGCGGTCCAACGAAGAAAGCTCCATCACTGCCTTTACCTGGCCTTCGAACACGATCGGCAAAACGACAATGTTCAGCGGCTTCGCCTCACCCAACCCTGAGTTAACCCGCACATAATCATCTGGAACGTTAGTAAGTAGGATTCGCTCCTTCTCGAGTGCTGCCTGCCCAACAAGTCCTTCGCCCAGTCGGAACTTGTTATTAACGCCTTTGCGCTCGCGATAGGCATAGCTAGCTAGTAGCTTCAACTCAGGTTCAGTCTCGCTCCCGTCCATGATGTAGAAGACCCCTTGCTGAGCAGATACCACGGGCGCTAACTCCGACAGGATCAAGCGGCCGACCGTGAGCAAGTCCTTCTGGCCTTGCAGCATCCGGGTAAACTTCGCGAGGTTCGTCTTCAGCCAATCCTGCTCGTCGTTCCGCAACGTCGTGTCCTTCAGGTTCCGGATCATCTCGTTGATGTTGTCCTTCACGAATGCAACCTCGCCGGCTGCGTCGACCTGAATCGACCGTGTTAGATCGCCCTTTGTCACCGCCGTAGCCACGTCGGCAATCGCTCGCAGCTGGGTCGTGAGATTCGCCGCAAGCTGGTTGACGTTATCCGTCAGATCACGCCATGTGCCCGCAGCACCCGGCACGTTCGCCTGGCCACCAAGTTTTCCTTCGACACCCACTTCGCGAGCAACCGTCGTCGTCTGATCGGCGAAGATCGCGAGCGTGTCGGTCATGCTGTTGATCGTGTCGGCAAGCGCGGCGATCTCGCCTTTGGCTTCGACGAGCAGCTTCTGCTTGAGGTCGCCATTCGCGACCGCGGTCACGACCTTCGCAATGCCGCGCACCTGATTCGTCAGGTTACCAGCCATGAAATTCACCGAGTCGGTCAGATCCTTCCATGTGCCGCCGACTCCCTTTACGACCGCCTGTCCGCCTAGCTTCCCTTCTGTGCCTACCTCGCGAGCGACGCGCGTTACTTCGGATGCGAACGAGTTCAGCTGATCGACCATCGTGTTGACGGTGTTCTTCAACTCAAGGATCTCGCCTTTAACGTCGACGGTGATCTTTTTGGAAAGGTCACCCGTCGCAACCGCCGTAGTAACCGCCGCGATGTTACGCACCTGCGTCGTGAGATTCGACGCCATAAAGTTCACCGAGTCCGTAAGATCTTTCCACGTGCCGGAAACTCCTTCTACTCGTGCTTGCCCGCCGAGCGCGCCTTCCGAACCTACTTCGCGCGCCACGCGAGTTACTTCAGACGCGAACGAGCGGAGCTGGTC
>JALYXP010000345.1 GCA_030947045.1 Verrucomicrobiota bacterium
TGTTGGAGCTCGTCGTTGTCGGCTACGACACCGAAGAGCAGGCCGAGCGTGCGGTGCGGGAGCAGCTCGCGCAAATTGTGCATCACGCGTAACGGTTGATTCGCGTTACTCAAGCACGCGATTTAGACACGAAGATGCGGCGAGTTATTCCGTTCGTCTTGCTGTTTGGAATAGCGGTTTCCGCGAGCGCCCAGACAGCTTCGACTGTCCCAACGTCGGCAGCATTCTGGAACATCCGCTGGTTTCCCGGCGGCCGGCCGAACGCGACTCGCGCCGAGCAGTTGCGGCAAATCCGCTCCGTGCAAACCGACATCGTTAAGCTGAACGCTGATGTCATCGGTTTCGAGGAAGTGCGCGATTGGGCAAGTGCCGCACTCGCAGTCGAGCCCTTACGCGGATTCAAAGTCGACGTCTGCTCAACTTTCCCGCCACGCGAAGGACAGATCGAAACGCAGCAGGTCGCGATCGTCAGCCGACTCGAGCCGATCAGCGCCTGGGCGGAATCATGGCGCGCCGGCAGCGCTATCACCCCGCCGCGCGGCTTCGCGTTTGCTGCCTACGAGGTCGCGCCGCGACAACTGCTCTGCGTCTACGCCGTTCATCTGAAAAGCAATCGCGGCGAGCTCGTCGAAGACGTGGCGATCCGCGAAGAGTCGATCCGACAATTGCGCGTGCACATCCGTGCGATGGAAGACGCCTACGGCAAACTCGGGCAAATCTCGTGGCTAGTCGGAGGTGACTTCAACACCGCACCGGACGATCCGCGCTTCAAAGACGAACGGACATCGCGCGAGCTGATCGCGCACGGTTTCTCCTGGATCTGGCAAACCATTCCAATGTCGCAGCGCATCACCCTGCCGCCGGACGCGCGCTTCCCAGCCGCCTGCTTCGATCACATCTTCTACCGCGGTGCGACGCTCGAGAAAGCCGAAGTCGTCGCGACCTCGCAGAATTCCAGCGATCATCGCGCCGTCCGCGCGGAGTTCATCGTAAAGTAACTAGGCGTCATCCCGAGCCGCCGGAGGACGGTCCGAGGATCTCGCAATGAGTGAGCGATTTCTTTCGCCAGAGAAAAGGTCGATCGCAGCTGACGACACTCCGTTGAACGCATCGACCGGTGAGGTTGCTGCGAGATTTGTAGCGCGCTTCGCCAGCCTCAGGAGACGGACGTCAGTTGCTCTCGGAAATCCGTTAGTCCAGGAACTTCCCGGGATTCAAAATCCCATTCGGATCCAGCGCGTCCTTCAACCGCCGATGCACATCCCGCGACACGTCGCTCGTCGCCAGCGGCCACCAGCGTTTCTTCGCCAGACCGACGCCGTGTTCTCCCGTGATGACACCGCCCCACGCCAGCACTTGCGCGAAAAGATCATCGAGCGCGACATCCACCCGCTCGCGCACGCCGGCATCAGAGTCGTAGCGATCCGCCATGATGTTGACGTGGATGTTGCCATCGCCCGCGTGACCGAACGCTGCGACCGGAAAGCCGTGCCTTTCCTGTAGTGACTCCGCGAACTCCGCTAGATCGACCAAGCGACTGCGAGGCACCACAATGTCCTGGTTCAGCTTCGTCAGACCTGTTGCCCGAAGCGAATTACTGAACTCCCGTCGTAACGACCAAAGCCGCTCGCAGTCAGCTTCATCCGTCGCGATATCCAGCGCGTTCGGGCTTTTCGCGGCCACGATCTCGCGGAGCTTCTGCATCTCAATCGCGACGGTTTCCGGCTGACCATCCACATCGACTAACAAGTGCGCGTTACCCGCCGCAACGATCGCGGAGCCCAGATCTCTCCTTGCCGCGTCGAGCGTCAAGTGGTCCGCGATCTCTAAGGACGAAGGCAAATAGCCCCGCGCAAAAATCTCCTGCACTGCCGCCGCGGCGAGCGCCATCTTCGGGAACGACGCCGACAAAGTCGCGCGCGCTGGCGGCAACGGCAGCAGCTTCAGCGTAATCTCCGTTACAACTCCCAGCATTCCCTCGGAGCCGACGAACAGGCCGATAAGATCAAAGCCGGTCTTGTTCTTGTGCACGCGCGCGCCGGTTCGGAGCACATCGCCATTGGCGAGAACCACCTCGAGGCCGGCAATGTAATTCCGCGTGACGCCATACTTCAGACACCGGGGCCCGCCCGCATTCGTCGCAACATTCCCGCCGATACTGCAGTCCTTCAGGCTCGCTGGATCGGGCGGATAAAATAGCTTCTCCTCCTTAGCCTTTGCCTGCAGCTCTCCGGTAATGACTCCCGGCTCGACCACTGCAATCGCGTCGGCGAAGCTGATCTCCTTGATCCGATTCATCCGCGCGAGCGATAGCGCGATCCCCGCCTTGACCGGGACGCAGCCGCCGACGTATCCGTAACCCGCTCCACGCGCAGTCACCGGCACACGTCTCTCAGTCGCGAAGCGCAGCAGCGCGCTCACCTGCTCGGTCGAAGTCGCAAAGACGACGACTTCGGGCGCCTGACTCGCAAACCATTTATCCCCCGCGTGTGCCGCAAGCGTAGATTCATCATCGGCGACAATGTTGTCGCCTAACAACGCCTGCAGCGTCATCCCGAGCGAAGTCGAGGGACCCCGTGGCACTACCGTGGTTTCAGCAACGGGGTCCTTCGACTTCGCTTCGCTTCGCTCAGGATGACTCACATTCCCATGATCTGATAACCACCGTCGACGTAGAGCACCTGACCGGTAATCGCGGCTGCTCCATCGCTGGCGAGGAAAACACCAGTCGCACCTAACTCTTCAAGCGTACAACTCCGGCGCAACGGCGCATGTTCCTGGTAATGCTTGATCATTTGCGTGAGCCCGGAAACACCACGCGCCGCCAGCGTGTTCATCGGCCCTGCCGAGATGCAGTTAACGCGGATCTTCTTAGGTCCGAGATCATAGGCCAAATAGCGCGCTGACGCTTCGAGCGAAGCTTTCGCGACGCCCATCACGTTGTAATGCGGCACGACTTTTTCAGCACCGTAGTAAGTCATCGCGACGATGCTGCCGCCGTTCGTCATGATGGCCGACGCCTCACGCGCGAGCGCGACTAACGAGTACGCGCTAATATCATGCGCAGTGCGAAACGCTTCGCGCGAGGTGCTCACGAAATCGCCTTCGAGCGCTTCCTTCGGCGCGAATGCCACCGAGTGCAGCAGCAGATCCACGCGATCGGTTTCGCCTCGCAGTCGCTCGAAGAACGCCGCGATCTCCTCGTCTTTCGAAACATCGCAAGGCCAGAGCGGCGTGCCTTCGCCGAACTCGCCGACTAATTCCTCGACGTTCTCTTTCAGCCGTTCGCCTTGGTAGTTGAAGAATAACTTCGCGCCTGCCGCGGCCCATGCTTTCGCGATCGCCCACGCGATGCTGCGTTTGTTTGCGACGCCGAAAACGACGCCTACTTTGCCTGCCAACGGTTGATCCGCCATATGCGGTCACGATACGCAGCTTCCCCTGCACGCCAACGTTCGACGCGGCCGCGGGGCGCAAAATGTGATGTCGGTGAATCCGCCAAGCGCGCGCAGTCGAAAAGCATCCGAGTATGGTCATGGATTTAGCCCGCGCGCGCTCCGCGGAACGAAACGTCCTTATCGTCGGCGCTGGGCCAGGCGGTCTGGCTGCTGCGATCCTTCTCGCGGCGGCGGGAGTGCGCGTTCAAGTCATCGAGCGACTTCCGATCGTCGGTGGTCGCACCTCCACGATCGAGGCGGAGGGCTTCCGCTTTGATCTCGGGCCTACGTTTTTTCTCTATCCTCGGGTGCTGGAGGAAATCATGCGCGCTGCCGGGACGACGCTGGAACGCGAAGTCGAACTTGTTCGCCTGGATCCGCAATATCGCCTCATCTTCGGCGCCGGCGGGCAATTGAATTGCACGCCGGATGCCGCCGAGATGGAACGGCAGATTGCGGCGATCGCACCGCGCGATGCCGGCGGCTTCGAACGCTTCCTTCGCGAAAACCGCCGCAAGCTTGAGCTCATGCAGCCGTGTCTCGAGAGTGCATTTCACGGTTGGCGCGATGTCATGAACCCGCGCCTCCTGAAGTTGCTGCCGTCGTTGCGACCACATCGTTCGATCGACTCTTACCTGCGCCGCTTCTTTTCTGACCCACGCACGCGCCTCGCGTTTTCGTTCCAGTCAAAATACCTCGGCATGTCGCCGTTCCGCTGCCCGAGCTTGTTTTCGATTCTGTCATTTCTGGAATACGAATACGGCGTCTTCCATCCAGTCGGTGGTTGCGGCGCGATCACCGCTGCGCTGGCTCGTGTCGCAGAGCGAATGGGCGTCGAGATTCGGCTCGATGAGCCAGTTGAACAGTTGCTGATCGAGAACAAGCGCGCCGTCGGCGTGCGGACGAATCGCGATGTCTATCGCGCAGATGCCGTCGTTGTGAATGCGGACTTCGCGCGCGCCATGTCGCGCCTTGTTCCCGATGCGAATCGTCGCCGTTGGAACACGAAGAACCTCGCGCGGAAGAAATTCTCCTGTTCAACCTTCATGCTCTATCTCGGCATCGAAGGCCGCTACGATCTTCCACACCACAACATTTACGTCGCGCGCGACTACGAGCAGAACCTCGACGAGATCGAGCGGCAGCACGTCCTCTCCGCGGACCCATCGTTCTACGTGCAGAACGCGTCGGTCACGGACGCGACACTCGCACCTTCAGGAATGAGCACGCTCTACGTGCTTGCGCCGGTTACGCATCAGCATTCGAATGTGAATTGGGAAGCTGAAA
>JALYXP010000348.1 GCA_030947045.1 Verrucomicrobiota bacterium
GCAGCGGCGACGCCGAGTTTGTCTTTCAATTCCAGGACAATCCGTTCTGCCGTCTTCTTGCCGAGGCCGCTGATTTTCGAGAGGGACGCGACATCGCCGTTCACGACCGCCGCCTTAAAGTTGCCGACGCTCATTCCGCTGAGGACCGCGAGCGCGAGCTTCGGCCCGATGCCACTGACGTTATTGACGAGTAGGCGGAAAAGATCGCGCTCCGCGAGGCTCATGAACCCATAGAGAATCTGTGCATCTTCCCGGACGTGGAGATGCGTCAGGATGTGCACGGGCTGTCCGACGACGGGTAGTCGATCGTAGCTCGAGAGCGGAATCAGCACTTCGTATCCAACGCCACGCACGTCGATCACGGCTTGCGTCGGCAGCGCGGCCGCGAGGTTGCCGGAGAGAAAAGTGATCATCGATCAAATGGCTACGCGGCCGGTTCGAAACCGCAAGCAGAGCGGAATTTCACGAATGCTTGAGAATCAGCGTGAGATCGAGCCACTTACCGTTCGCGCTGTTGACGCCGCGCGTTGTGTAACTCTTCCAGCCGGCGGGCAGCGTGGGATAGAGCGACGTCGCGAGACTAGTTGGGATGACGACAAAGCGACCACCAGGCTTTTCCATGAACGGCTGCACCGTCGTGTTATCTAGGTCCGTTAGCCAGCCGCTGACGTGTCGGCGGAAGTACCAGATGAGGCTGGGCTCCTTGTATTCGACGGAGCCGAACTCCATCTCTGGCGCCAGGTCGGCGCGAGCTTGGCGCATCAATTGCAGCGACGGAGAGAGCTTCGCGAGAACAGGGCTCGCGCAGACTGCGAGTAGGACAATCCCGAGTGCGATCAATGCTGTCCGGCGCACGAAACGGTCGGCCGTCGGCAACGCGGGCAGCGACTTCGCGAGCAGCAGCGCGAGCAGCGGGAAGGCAGGCAACGTGTAATGCGGTAGTTTCGTTTTCACGAGCGTGAAGACGATGAAAACAACGGCCGCCCCCGCGATAAGATAGTTATCGAGTGGGTCGCGCTTGCACCAGAGTTTGTGCGCGAGCCACGGGAGCTTGATCGACCATGGCGCGAAGCTGAGAAACACGAGCGCGAAATAAAAGGGCAGCATCGCGAGATAGCTCCAGAGCGTGCTGCCGCCGTGACCTTCCATCGCCACGACCGAGCGAGCCACAACATGCTTGCCGATCCCGACGTTGAAAAATTCGCCCTGCGTTCTGACCAGCGCGGGGACACCCCACAGCGCGACAATCGCGACAGTGAGCAGCAGACCCGGAATGAACCAGAACCGGCTGTTCAGCTTCACCTCGCGGAGGAAAAACTTCGCCACCGCGACCGTGAGCAATGGCGTCCAGCCAATCGGGCCTTTCGCGAGAAATGCCAGTGCGAGCGCGACGTAGAAGATCCACCACCACTTCCGCGGCTCGAGATTAATCTCGCTCCCGAGTCGATCGCGCAGCAGTTCGTAGCCGGCCCAATGCGCCACGGTTACGAACAGCACTAGCCACATGTCTGCGACCGCGGCTTTGCCGTGGAGAAAGACCTGAAAGGAAATCGTGAAGATCAGCGCTGCCCAAAGCCCGATCCGCTCGCCAGCGATGCGGCGGCCCCACGCGAACAGCAAAAGCGCAGTCGCGGCAGCCGCGATGGTCGTCGGAAATCGCGCCGCGAAATCCGTTTCGCCGAATGCGCGGTAGCTTGCGATTTGCGCCCAGTAGGTGAGCGGCGGCTTGTCGAAACGGTAGCGGTTATTGAGATACGGAATGACGTAATCGCCACGCTGCATCATTTCGCGCGAAGCCTCCGCGAACCGCGGTTCGTCGCGGTCGATCAGAGGCATCGTCCAGGTGCCGGCGACGTGGAAAAGCAGGCTCGCGAAGAAGACGAGCGCGAATTTACGAATTGCCGGTTGCAACGGCGGATTGAAGGATAGGCAGCCTTGAAACACAAACCGCAATTTCAGCTGTGCGCTAAATGAAGGGCGGCAAGACTCTGTTTATACTGCTGGTCATCGCGGTGGGTGTGATCTGCGCATTCGCTTTCGCGTCAGATGCATCGGTCGCTGCCTGGATCGCTGCGCATCAAAACCAATCGCTCCGCGGCGCGATGCAGGCGGTGAGCCGTTGGGGTGATTGGCCCTCGCATGTTGGCGTCGGACTTGTCGCCGCTCTAATTGCGTATCTGCGGGGAAGCCGCCGCTGGATGCGCGTGTTCCTCGCGATGGTGCTGGCGTGCGCGATCGCCGGTGGCGTTGCGCGGATTGTTAAAGTTAGCACCGGGCGCGCGCGGCCTACGGTGCAGGCGGACGTCGGCTGGAACGGGCCGCGCCTGCAATCGAAGTATCACGCGTTCCCATCCGGTCACGTCGCTGCGTCTGGCGCGTTCTTTGCCGTCCTGGCGTTCGTGAGCTGGCGCGCAGGCGCGCTGTTCCTGCTGGTGCCGGCAGTGATCGCATTCTCGCGCATCTACATCGGCGCGCACTTTTTGTCGGATGTCACCTGCGCTGCGGTGCTCGGAATTGTGATCGCGTGGCTTGTGACACGATCTCGCCTGCTGACGGCCGAGTAGTGGCGGAGGGGGTGGGATTCGAACCCACGGAGGCTTTCACCTCGCCAGTTTTCAAGACTGGAGCCATCAACCACTCGACCACCCCTCCTGCGTTTCTGCTGGCGGAGCAGTTTGTCACCGCGAGGGCGATGAGCAAGTCGGTTCGGCATGTCGCGATACGGCTGGACAGCTTCATATGTTCAAACGAACATTCGTGGTGCAAAAGGCGACAAAACACGCTCGGAAGTTCCCGGACACTAAGGCTGCCTATGCAGAGTACAGGCACTCGCAAACCCGAGAGTTTCATCGCGGACGCGGCGCTTCCGGTAATCCGGCGATCCGTTTCGAGAAACTTCATGTCGAGCTTGATCCAGTCGAGCCGGAGGAGGACGACGATCGGCCGAAGCTGACGACACACTTTTATCGCGACGCCACGAAGACAATTATCTCACGCAACAACAGCCCAGACGTTGCCTTCGACACGAGCATCAATCCTTACCGCGGCTGCGAACATGGCTGCGCCTACTGCTTTGCGCGGCCGAGTCATGAGTACCTCGGGTTCTCCGCGGGCCTCGATTTTGAGACGCGCATCATGGTGAAGGAGGACGCGCCAGAGCTTTTGCAGGCAGAGCTTTCATCGGCGAAATGGAAGCCGCAGGTAGTCGCCCTCAGCGGCGTGACCGATCCTTACCAGCCGGTGGAACGCCGGATGCGCATCACGCGGCGCTGCCTTGAAGTGCTGGCGAAATTTCGCAATCCCGTTTCGATCATCACGAAGAACCGGCTCGTGACGCGGGACATCGATGTGCTGGGCGAGCTCGCTGAACACCGGGCCGTCAGCGTGAATATTTCGGTCACGTCACTCGACGCGAAGCTCCAGCGCATTCTCGAGCCTCGCACTTCGCCGCCGCAGGCGCGGCTCGATGCGGTCGCGCAACTCCGCGCCGCTGGGATCCCTGTTGGCGTCATGGTCGCGCCGATCATTCCCGGAATTACTGACCACGAAGTGCCCGCCATTCTCGAAGCGTGCGGCAAGGCGGGTGCGCAGTTCGCCGGGTATGTCGTGTTGCGGTTACCGTGGGCCGTTGCGCCCCTGTTCGAGCGCTGGCTCGACGAGAACTTCCCCGATCGCAAAGAGAAGGTCCTCGGACGAATCCGCAGCATGCGCGGCGACCAGCTCTACGATTCGCGCTGGGGTAAACGCCAGGAAGGCGAGGGAATCTTCGCCGAGCAGATCGGCGCGATGTTTGCAGTAGCGAAACGACGCACTGGCATCGGCGAGCGGCCAGTGCTCTCGACCGCTGCGTTCCGTCGCATTACGCCGCAGCTGGAGCTATTTTAGTCCCAGCTGCCACACGCCTCGGACATTGCCGGCAGAGGAAAAGTTCGTGACCGCAGAATGGGGTCACCAGCACGCTATAAGCGTGCGCTCCCCGGAGTGCCGCGGCGACGCTGCGTCGTCCAACTACACCGCGCTGCGAGCGGTCGCCGGCTTCGCGAGGTTTACGCGGCCGATAATAGTCATCATCAAAACGCCACCGACGAGCCCGAATGGCGCCATGAAGTAAAAGTAATTGCCCCAGCTCCGATCAAGCAAATGCCCCAGCAGCAAACCCGCAAGGCTACCGCCGAAGTATTGGAATGAATCGATCACACCGGAGGCAAAGCCCGCCATTTTCGCGCCGCCGATGTCCATCGCCGCGGCTGTTCCGAGAATCGAGTGCGTCGCATTCGCGGTGAATGAAATCAGGACGAGAAACACTACCGCCGCGTTCGCGCTATGGAATTGCGCAGCCATCAGAATGATTAACGTCTCGATAAAATAAAGCCCCGCCGCGACCGGCGCACGTCGACCGCCGAAAACCGTGTCTGACACATAACCCGACAGAAGGGATCCGGCCGAGGCAACGAACGGGATCAAAAACCCGACCGCTTGAAACTGCGCGGATTGAAAATCGACGTGATGCACTTCGTTCATGAAACGGGGAAACCATTGGTCGATCCCCTGACGCACCGCGCCGGTGCAGGCGTAGGCGCACGCGACAATCCAGACCACCGGGTTGGATAGAATCGTCCGCAAGACTGTGCCGACGGTCGCCTGCACGTTGCCGCCTTCCGTTTCGTGCGGATTCGGACTCGGGAAGCCCGCTTCTTCGGGGGTGTCTTTAACGAAAATCGCCAAGCCAATCGCGATGATCGTGGCAATCGATGCCGGCACGTAAAACAGCCAGCGCCAATGCAGCGGCGGAATCTGCCACAGACCGAGGAAGACAAAACCGGCGAGGAGTGCCGGGCCGAGCTTGAAGATCCCGAACCGTCCGAGGTTGATCATGAACCCGAAGATGCCGGCGAAGCGACCGCGCTCGCGGTGACCGAACCAGGCGGCGTTGATCTTCACCATCCCCGGCGAGCCGAACGCCTGCAGGTAGCCGTCAACGCCGCGAATCAAGACGAACAGCCAGAGCAGTCCCCAAAACGAAGCGACACCGAAAAGCACATTCATCACCACCGTGCCGGCCGCGCCGATAAGCATCGCGCGTTTGCCGCCGAGCCTGTCCGCGAGCAAGCCGTTGATGATCTGCCCGCACGCGTAGGCGAGCAGCGCAGTCGTGATGATTGTCCCCATGTCTGCCTTCGAGAAGCCGAACTCCTGGCTGATCGCGCCATTCGCGATCGAGAGGTTGTAGCGGCACATGTAGAACGACGTGTAGAGCAGACCGATGAAGGTCCAGTTCAAGCCACGCCGGCGTCGGTAACCCGGCGGAAACACAAGAGCAGCAGTGTCAGACATCGCGCGGAGCATGCGTTTTCGGCGGCTACCGGCACAACCTCAAAAACGCCTGCGTCCATGCGTAGAGGCGCACTACGGGCGCCGCGGTTGCATCCAATTCGAGACGCTCTTCGTTGTTCCCTTGAGCATGAAGCCCTTGCGCACCATCAAACTAGTCGCGCGCGAGACCGGACTGTCCGCGCATGCGATCCGGGTGTGGGAACGTCGCTATGGTGCGGTGCGTCCTGAGCGCTCAGGAAACAATCGAAGGCTTTATAGCGAAGCGGACATCGAGAAGCTGCGTCTCCTCGCACAGGCGACGGCGGCTGGCCACAGCATCGGCCAGATCGCTCAGTCGACTCCCGCGGAGCTCCGGCGATTGGTGCGCGAGGAAGTGTCCGTGCCGAGCTCCTCTATTGGGAACACCCGCCGCGAAGTGCATAATTCCACGGGTGATCTAATGGTCGCAGCGCTTCGTGCCATCGAGCGTTTAGACTCCGCGGATTTCCGCGACCTGCTGGACCGCGCGGCGGTGGAGCTAGGCTCCCCGGCGATGCTGCAAAAGTTCATCGCCCCACTCGCGAGCGAAATCGGAGAGCGCTGGCGGAAAGGCGATCTGAACATCGCGCACGAACACTTCGCCACCGGCATTATCACGCAGTTTCTCACGAATTTCGCGCGTCCTTATCCCGGTGGAAAAGCGCTTCATCTCGTAATCGCCACTCCGACCGGTCAGCTGCATGAGCTTGGTGCGATCGTCGTGGCCGCAGCGGCGCGGAGTCACGGTTGGCGCACCACATATCTCGGCTCGTCGCTGCCGATGGAAGAATTCATCGGAGCGGCCCGGCGTCTCGAAGCTCGTGCGGTCGCGCTCAGTATCGTGTTCCCGCCTGACGACGAAACGCTCGCGGCCGATCTGTTGAAGCTGCCGAAATTGCTACCGAAAGACTGCGCCGTCATCGTCGGCGGCAGGTCAGCGGGCGCTTACTCAAAAGTCCTGCGGTCGATTAAAGCGACCGAAGTTGACACGCTTGAAGGGCTTTTTCCGATTCTGGATTCGCTCCAGCGCACAAAGAAACCCGCGGCGTAGGCGAATTCCAAAACGTCCTTGCGGTTCGTGTGACTACTGGGAACGGTGGTTCAAATCTCATGCCGCTTACGATTCAGAATCTCCACATCGGAATGAAAGTGCTGCACCCGCGTTACGGCGTAGGTGTTGTGAAATCGCTCACCGAGCACACTGCTGACATCACCTTCGACGATGCCCCGCGCACATTGTCACCGGAATCGGCTGGCCTCGTCTCGGCGGAGCCAACTGCAACGCTCACGGAGATGCAGGTGCCGCTCGATCAGCTAATTCGCGAGACGGCGCAAAGTATCGTCGATGCGCTCGGGCTCGAAAAAGACGACACGATCGTCGAAGGCCTCGCCAATCGCTGGCAACGCGGCGCGCTCATTATGCAATCGGCCGACAGCTCGTTGCAGCCGAAGGAAGTCCCGCTCGAGACGTTCTTCCACAAGATCGTGATGATCCGAAACAACCTCCGCGTCCTCGAGCAGAAGGTGAACGCGAGTGAGAAACTGAGCGACGCCGACAAGTTTGACATCCAGCAATACATCACGCGCTGCTACGGTTCGCTGACGACCTTCAACGTTCTCTTTAAGAACAAGGACGATCAGTTCAC
>JALYXP010000373.1 GCA_030947045.1 Verrucomicrobiota bacterium
GTAGCGCGCCGGCCAGCCGGCCACGACAGCATCGCCTCGGTGAATTCCACCCCGATCGCGTCGCATAATAACTGCAGCGCTTTGCGAGGATCACGCAGCACGTCGGCCGCATCGATGACGGGCGGCGTGGTCCTATTTTGCGCGCAGACAAAGTCGAAAATCTCCTCCTGTTGCGCGAACCCGAGATCGTCGAGCGACGGCTCGTGGTTCTTCTTTGTGTATGACGCGATCACGTCAGCGGGGTCGCGGATGAGGAAGCAGTTCCTCACATCGCGGAGCCACTCGCGGTCGACCTCAGGCAGCAGGTGATGCGTCATCTGTTTTTGGTAGAAGATGCGTTTGCCGTCGGGCGCTTGGCCGGTCAGATGCGGCACGATCTTCCGTAGATCGGTCTCGCCAGCCGAGATCACCTCATCGACTGCCGGATGATCGGCGCGCGTTTCGTTCAAGTAAAAGGCATAGAATGGCTCGTCGACAACAGCGGTGTCCGGCCGATTTTCCCATGAGCGCATCATCGCGGTCGAGATGTTCCGAGGGCCGGACCACATCGCGAGGCGGAGCGGCGCGGGAGCGGTCATGCTGGAGGGCATGCTGATCGAAGTTGACGCCACGCGACAACAGAATCATCTGCGAATAGCAACAACGCCAAATGCCACAATTTCCGGAGGAGCAATCAAAGGGCGGCGAATTCAAACGCCAGGAAGATGCGTTCCGTGACTGGGTCAAGCGCGACGGGTCGACACCATACAAGCCTCAGGCTGGCCGATATCATCTCTACGTTTCGCTGGCGTGTCCGTGGGCGCATCGGACGATCATCCTGCGGAAGCTGAAGGGACTCGAAGAGGTAATCGGCATGACCGTTGTTGATCCCGTCCGGGACGAGCGCGGCTGGGCGTTTCGCGACGGCCGAGAGCACTCAACCGACCCGGTGAACGGCTTCCAGTTTCTCAGCCAAGCCTATGCGGCCACTGATCCAAATTTCGCCGGCCGCGTCACGGTGCCGGTTCTCTGGGACAAGCAGACGAAGCGGATCGTGACGAACTCCGACGACGATCTGCTGCGGATGTTGAACAGTGAGTTCAGCGACTTCGCGACGAACGACTACGACTTCTACCCAGCCGATCTGCGGGACGAGATCGACGCGGTCAACAAGCTCATTTACGAACGCGTCAACAATGGCGTTTACCTCGCTGGCTTCGCGACCCGGCAGCGCCCGTATGAGTTCGCAGCGCGGCGTCTGTTCGAGACGCTGGATGAACTCGACGCGCGTCTCGCGACGCGGCGCTATCTGCTAGGCGAGCGCATGACGGAAGCAGACTGGCGGCTGTTCCCGACCTTGATCCGCTTCGATGAGGTCTATTACGGCCACTTCAAGTGCAACCTGCGGCGCATCGTCGATTACCCGAATCTCTGGCCTTACCTGCGCGATCTTTACCAGCACGACGGCGTGGCTGAGACGGTGAACTTCGACCACATCAAGCGCCACTACTACATGACGCATGAGCAGATCAATCCGACGCGGATCGTGCCGATCGGGCCGCTTTTGGATCTCGCTTCCCCGCACGGGCGCGAGAAGCTGAGTGCGTAAACGAAGCGTTACGCTTTCGCGTAGACGCCAAGCAATGGGCGCTTCGAAGGCTTCGGCGAACGGAAGTCGCTCACGAAGCCAGTCTTCGTCCGAATCTCGACGTGGCCGGCAGCCCGGCGGGAGCCATAGACGAGCACTGCACCGATCGGCGCAGCAAACGGATCGCGGATCGGCAACCGGCGGAAGCCAAAGGAAGCGACGAGTTCATCACCGGCATCTTTCGCGTATTCAGATTTCGGACGCGAGCTGACCGCACCGGCGGCGAGCAATGCTTCCTTCACGTAATGCCAGCAGCGCGATTTGGAATGCGCATAGGCACGCTCCTGCGCGATCGAGGCTGCTCGCATCAAGCTCGGGCTAAGCCGCGGATCCGCTTTCGCGAGCGGATAAAGAACCTTTCCCGGAAGATAACCGGGCACGATTGGCGCAGCGGTGACCTTGCCGCTCGGATCGCGGAAGATGAAACGGTTGTCGGTCTCAGCCGAAGCGGTCCGCGGAGAACTGACACTTGCGGCCCGAGCCGGACTCGAATCGGCCAGCGTCGCGCGGCGTGCCGTTGTGTAAGTGGGCTCGAAAGTCTGGACCTGTGCAGCCGATAAAGTGACGGCGCAGCAGCCGCCATAAAGCAGAGCAGAAAGTGTAAAACGTCTCACGGAACGCCGTTTATGGCGTGTAATAGCCACCGGCGCAACGTTTTTCTACCTGCTTGAGGATCAACGCCACGCCTGCCGAAATGTTTCGGCACGAGGCGCTCAGCTGCGAACTACGCTTTCGTGTAGATGCCGATCAGCTTCCGCTTCGATGCGCTCGGCGTTTTGAAGTCGCTCACGAAACCATCCTTGGTCCGAATCTCAACGTGACCCGGCGCCTTCCGAGCATCATAGACCAACACAGCACCGACCGGTGCTTTGTAAGGATCCGTCAGCGATGTCTTCGTAAAACCGTAGTCGCGCACCAGCTCGTCACCAGCCTGCTTGGCTAAGGCAGTTTTCGGATAGGAATCGACTGCGCCCGCGGCGAGCAGCGCTTCTTTGACGTAGCGCCAGCAGCTGCGTTTTGAGTGAGCGTTCGCCCGCTCTTGTGCGATCGTCGCCGCCTTTGCGAGCGCCGGGTTTAATGCCTCAATCTTCGCCACCGTTGCCGGCGTGAGCTTCCGCTTTTCGGAGCTATCCACCATCGGAGCTGCCGACTGCGAGCCATCGGCCGTGGTAAACACGAACGGCTTGGGAGTTACCACCACCGTTGCCGGTGGGTTTGGGCTTTTAGCTGCGGTGAGGGACGCGGCGAGGAAAGAGCCGCACAGCAGTGAGAGACGGGTAATATTTCGCAAGGGCGGTAACAATCGGTTAGATGCACTCACTGGCAAACGATTTTTCACAAAAAAAGTAATCACGTCTTCACCTTGTAAATTGCTACTCAATTGCCGCGTCTTCCTCTAGAAAAAGCACTTCCTGCGCCGTCCCACGTCCGGTATTGCTGACGCATGGAAGCACTGGCGGACGACGCAAAGACGGTGTCGCGAGGAACGTATCTGATCCTCACTTTCGCGACGGTGACGCTCCTTCTGCACCTGTTGACCAATAGCCGTTATGGATATTTCCGTGACGAGCTCTATTTCATCGCTTGTAGCCGTCACCTCGCTTCGGGCTATGTCGACATGGCGCCGCTCTGCGCGTGGATCCTCCGGCTGCAAACCGCAATCTTCG
>JALYXP010000390.1 GCA_030947045.1 Verrucomicrobiota bacterium
GAGAGATCGATCGCGAAATACGCGGAGATCGCGCGGGCGTTAGGGCCGGATGTGTTTGTCCGACCGTATTCCGAAAGGGATGATCATCTGCATCTTGACCTTGGTTACATCACGGTAACGCCACGCGAAATCAGCGAAATCTAACGACTGGAGGGAATGAAAAACGCGAAAGGGAATCGCGGGCCGGCAACTCCGCCGCCGAAGCCGGTGATTGGGATTGAGGCCGAGTTCACGCTCTTCATCGATGATATGAAGCGACGGCCGGAAGACGTTTTCGGCACAGCGCGCAATCTCATCAGCGCGCCGATGCTGCCGCGAACCGGGCGTTCATTTCAGCTGCCGACCGGCGGCGCGATTTACTTCGACACCGGCGTCATCGAGGTGGCGACGCCAATTGTGGAGTTTGAGCCCGGCTGCGCTTACCGCGCGACGCGGCTGCTCTGGGAGCAAATTCGGTATTTGCGCAAGGAGCTCGACAAATGGAGCGCGCGCCATCAGTGCACCTGTCGGCTGCAAGGGTTCAGCGCGCACTACAATTTTTCGTTTCCGGCGGCGCGCAGGTCCAGCAGCCGCACTGCTTCGAAGCTGGGATATTTGCTCGCGCACATCCTGCCCGCGCCCGTGATGTTGCTCGCGACGAATCGCCAGAGCACGGCGGTCGGCGTGCGGCCGCGCGGCTCACGCGTAGAGGTGACGACTGATTTTACGCCCGACGCCGCGCTGATGCTCGCGACGTGTGGATTGATCAGCGGCGTGGTCGATGGCGTCTTGCGCTGGCCTTCATTCGGGATCGAAGAGATGGCGCGACATGCTATCCCGCGACTGACGCCGTTCCGCCTCCGGAAACACTCATCGCGTCGGGGTTGGCGCATGACGCCTTCCTCGCTCTCACTAAATCCATTCACGGCTAATCCAAATGAGCCAGTCTGGAAATTGCGCGACGGTCGTAGCGCAAGTCTGCGCCAAGTTGCAGCTGAAACGACGCTGCCGTTCCGTGACAATATTCGCCGACTGAGCGATCGCGCTACGCTGCGTCACATTGAAGCGGTCTTCCACGGTAACGCCCGATCCCTCCTGGATTTTCCGAAGCGGCCCAACCAATACGACGACGTCGGACCGATGATTAACTGGGACCGCCGAAGAGGGCGGCATTGGGCACGGTCAGACTACGAGAAGGCGATTCACCGGGTCATCGCGCATGAGCCGATCCCTCTTGGCGGCAAGCGTTATCGCGCCGAACGCATGCATGGTTGGTACGAGGTTGTATTTCGCGAAATCAAAAGCGGCGCACGGCGTGTTTTAAACCTGGATGATCTCGTCCGGCACACGCGCGTGCCTTAACGATTGCGCGGTAGGCGTTAAGCTCTCAAGGCCGCGCGATGCGGTTATGCTCTTTCAGTCGCTGAGTGATTTTTTCGTCAGCAAAAGCTGGTGTCGAAAGACCCTGAACGTCCCAGCTTCCATAACTCCACGAGTAGGCCGCATGCACAGGATAACGAGTCATCGGCCGGCTCAGAAAATCACAAAACGCGGCATATGTTGCTCGCCGTAGCTCAACAAAAGCAGGCTTGGTCCAAGGGTTTTCCTCCAGCTTATTCGTGCCTACGAACGGTGTGCGCGCCGCTGCTTCCACGTCCTGCGCCGGGGTGTGAAACGTCTCGTCCGGCAACTGCCCACCACCCCCGATTCCGAACTCGACGAAGTGCAGCGGCTTGGTCTCGGGGAGTGCGCAACCGAGGCCAGCAAACTCGCCAACAAATTGTCCGACGTTCATCGCAATCTCGTCGGATCGCGGCGATACGCTCATTTTTTGATACATCGAGAGGCCGATGAAATCGCACGCATCCCACAGTTTCCGCAGCGTTGCGCGGTCACTTTCGTCCCGCTTCAGCCCGCCGGCGACCCACTGGTAGTTGAAGCTCAAGCCAAAAATCGCATGGCGCAGTTTGCCGCGGCTCTTCACTTCATTGATTAGCTTCAGCCACGATTGCGGATGCGCGAAAACGGTCCTTCCCATCTCGCCCTGAAGCGAGATCTGCACCGGCCAATCCGGCGGCACCGCCTCTTCGAGCGCGTCCAACACGGGCCGCACCAGAGCGTCGGCGTAACTGGTGCCCGCGAGCGGAATCAGCGGATCAAAGTCCCAATCGTTCCGCCAATGCTGGATCGGACCGTGCGCATTCACATGGAGCAACACCGCAATCTCCAGATGATGCTCCACTGCCTTCGCGAACGCTGCTGCGCACCATCCTTTCATTTCGGCACGCAAGGCCGCGTCCGACGGATAGAACGTGTCGCCCGCTCCTCCGTCTCGCGTTTCGCGCAGAAGCCCAAAGTTGAGCGGCCGGAACTGCACGTCTAGCTCGCTCACCAGCGTGATGCAGAATTCCACACGCGATTCGCCCCGCTGAGCTACCCGCTCGACCGCTTTCACTGCCGCCTGCATCTGCCATTTGTGAAACATCGGAATCGTCGGATCGATCGGCACCGCCCGCGGCTCGACCGCAAACGCGACGGACGAAAGGGCCAGGAAAACGGCGGCGGCGACACGCCACGCCCAGTGCGATGAGTATTGCGACTTTAAGAAGACCGGAGTTGCCATCGTGAACGCCAGGAAACGACCGCCGTCAGCCCCGCCGCGGCCGCGGAAGCAGGCTCAGCGTTATCGCTACAACCCGAGCAGTTCCCGCACGTACTTCGCCGGCGGGCTGCCGAACGACAGCACGGCGTCGTTGTATTTCTTCAGGTCGAACGCCGCGCCGGCTTTTGCTTTCGCCCGCTCGCGCAGCTCGAGGTGCTCGGTGACGCCGATGAAGTAAGTCGATAACTGCGCCGATGAAAGGCGCGCGCGCTTCCATTTCGCGACTGCTTCACCTTCCTGCTGGAAGCCTTCTTTCATCATCAGGTCGAGCGCTTCCTGTTCGCTCATGTTGGCCGTGTGAATGCTCTGATCGAGAATGGCGTTGCAGATCACGCGGAGGCGCATCTTCAACTGCTGCATCTTTACTTCCGGCCCCCCGTAGCCTGCCTCAGCCATGAACTGCTCCGCGTAAACCGCCCAGCCTTCGACAAACGTGCCGCTCTGGAAAATGGCGCGCACGAGCGTCGGTCCGCGGAATTGATTCGCGTGCGCCAGCTGCAAGTAATGTCCCGGCATCGCTTCGTGCACGGTCAGGTCGCGCACCATGAAGTCGTTATACTCGCGGTAGAACGAATTCTTCCGCTCCGGCGACCAATCTTTCGGCGTCGGCTCGCACGCAAAGAACGTTTTCCCGTTCTTCTCCAGCGGCCCGGGTGAATCGCAGTACGCGATTGCCTGGCCGCGTTTGAACTCCGGCATCACGATGACGTCGAGCGGCGCGTCGGGCACCGTCACAAGATTCTTCGCGCGCACGAATTCGGTCGCCTCTTTCACGACGCTTTGCGCAAGACCGACGATGGTTTCATCGGTCGGATGTTGCTCAGCGAGCTTATCCAGAACCGCGGTGGTGACCTTCTTCCGGTCGTTCAGCGTCGCTTCGTCGGCATCCGGGAAGTAGTTTTTGAAGAGCGGAAGCGCCGTTTCGTAGATCGCTTTTTGCGTCTGCTCGAGATCGGCGCGAGCGCGCTTCATCAGTTCTTCCATCGAGAGATCCGACGAGAGCGCGAAGCGGAGTTTCCTGCGGAAGATTTCGGAACCCACGCGGAAGTCACCCGTCGAACGCGGCAGCAAATCTGTCTCGAGCCACTTCTTGTAATCCTCGAGTGCGGCGGCTGTCTTCTCCTGAACGGGAGCCAACCCTTTCTTTAACTCAGGCGCCTGATCGAGTAGCGGCGCTAAACCTTCACGCACGAGCGAGATCGTGCCCTTTGCCTGCTCGATCGCTGTCTCCGTGTAAACTTTCGGCGGATTCTTCAGGTTCGCTTTCGCCTGTGCAATGACCGCAGGAATTCCCTCGAGCCGCTTCC
>JALYXP010000396.1 GCA_030947045.1 Verrucomicrobiota bacterium
GGCGATCGCCGCAAGGCGATGCTGGAAGACCTCGCGGTCCTCACCGGTGGCCGCTGCATCACGGAAGATCTCGGGATTAAGCTTGAGAACGTGAAGCTCGAAGACCTTGGCCGCACGAAGCGTGTCACGATCGACAAGGAGAACACCACGATCGTGGAAGGCGAAGGCAAGCAGGCCGACATCCAGGGCCGTGTGTCGCAGATCCGTCGTCAGATCGAAGAGACGACTTCGGATTACGATCGCGAGAAGCTCCAGGAGCGCCTCGCGAAGCTGGCCGGTGGCGTAGCCGTCATTAACGTCGGCGCCGCGACTGAGACGGAGATGAAAGAGAAGAAGGCCCGCGTGGAAGATGCGTTGCATGCAACTCGCGCCGCGGTCGAAGAAGGCATCGTCCCCGGTGGCGGCGTCGCTCTGATCCGCGCTCAGAAGGCACTCGACAACCTGAAGCTCGAAGGCGACGAAGCCGTCGGCATGGCGATCATCAAGCGTGCGGTCGAAGCTCCGCTTCGCACCCTCGCTGACAACGCAGGCCAGGAAGGCGCGCTTATCGTGCAGGAAGTGAAGGCGCGTAAGGGTAACGAAGGTTACAACGTCGCGACCGGCAACTACGAGGACCTCGTGAAAGCCGGCGTCGTCGATCCAACGAAGGTAACGCGCAGCGCGTTACAAAACGCCGCGTCGATCAGTGGCCTGTTACTCACGACCGAAGCAGTCATCACCGAAGCTCCTGAGAAGGACAAAGGCGGAGCCGGTGGCGGCATGCCTGGCGGCGGCGGCATGGGCGGAATGGGTGGCATGGGCGGAATGGACTACTAAGCCCAGCGCCCACTCGCTAACTAAAACAATCAACAACAGCCGGGTTCCGAAAGGGGCCCGGCTGTTTTGTTTTCTTCTGTTACCGCCGCAAAGATTAGGTTCTTGCCGCGGAGACGTTGGCTACGCTTCCTATAGCCGCGGCGTTTTAGCCGAGTCGACTATGATGCAATCTCACCTCCTGCTTTTCATCTCCTGCCTTCTCGCTGCCGTAACTTCGCCACTGTCCGCCGCGGCTGAGTCAGCGCCGCTCGTCATGGGCGAAACGTTCACGATAGAATCGAAGGCGGTCGGCGAGATGCGGCGGATCAATGTCTATATGCCGCCTGGATATACTGAAGCGGGAGACACACGGTTCCCGGTGCTCTACATGCCGGACGGCGGTATGGCGGAGGATTTCCTGCATATCGCTGGGCTGGTGCAGGTGAGCGCGGGGAACGGGACGATGCGGCCGTTCATTCTTATTGGCATCGAGAACACGGAGCGCCGGCGCGACATGACGGGGCCGACGGAGAATGCGAAGGACAAGGAGATCGCGCCGCGGGTCGGTGGTTCTGAGGCGTTCAGGAAATTTCTCCGCGCGGAGCTGATGCCGGAGGTGAAGGCGCGCTACCGCACGACGGACGAGACGGCAATCGTCGGCGAGTCGCTTGCGGGATTGTTTGTGGTTGAGACATTGTTCCTCGAACCTGACTTATTCGATACCTACATCGCTTTCGATCCGAGTCTTTGGTGGAACGATGAACATCTACTCAAGATCGCCGCTGAGCAGTTAGGGAAGCACGCCAAGCTCGAGAAGAAGCTCTACTTCGCGGCGAGCAGCGATGCGGCGGAACTGGGGCAACGATTCGCCGAAATCCTGACTAAGAGCGCTCCGCCGGGACTTAAATGGCATTACGAGCCGATGCCCGACGAGAAACACTCGACCATCTACCATCCAGCTGCCCTCAACGCGTTTCGGTATCTCTTTCAGCCTGCCGAAAAGTAGGCGCTGTTCTATGGCGGTGCTTATCGGAACGGCTGGCTGGAGTCTCCCGCGCGCTGAGCAGGAACACTTTGCTGGAACTGGTAGTCACCTGGAACGCTACGCAGCGCGCTTTCCGGTGGCCGAGATTAACTCCTCGTTCCATCGTTCGCATCGCGTGGCGACGTGGGCACGGTGGCGTAACTCCGTGCCAGGTGGTTTTCGGTTCTCAGTAAAGGTTCCGAAAACTGTAACGCACAAGTGCGCGCTACAAGATGCCGACCAGTTGGTGGACGCTTTCCTCGCGGAAATCGCGCCGCTTGGCGAAACGGTTGGCTGCTTGCTCGTGC